>NZ_LECT01000008.1 GCF_001027925.1 Rhodopirellula islandica
ATTGGCACTTTGCGATCCAGCCACCACGTAGGCCAGGTTCCACCTGGCGTTGGGTTTTGGTGAGCGGTTGTTGGCAGGCCAATACGCTCGAGCAATCGTAGGCCGGACCCAGCGAAGCGCCGTTCCAGCAACCCCGGTCCGCATCATCGCGGCCGCAACCACCACGACTGCCGGAGCGGCGTCCCTCCGGTCCTTGATCCGGCCTCCAACTGCTGGACGGCTCGCTTTGTTCCAAAGCATCGGCGCGGTTGCCATGTAAAACATGGCCTACGAGGCGATTGCAAATTGGCACTTTGCGATCCAGCCACCACGTAGGCCAGGTTCCACCTGGCGTTGGGTTTTGGTGAGCGGTTGTTGGCAGGCCAATACGCTCGAACAATCGTAGGCCGGACCAAGCGAAGCGCTGTTCCAGCAACCCCGGTCCGCATCATCGCGGCCGCAACCACCACGACTGCCGTAGCTGCGTCCCTCCGGTCCTTGATCCGGCCTACAACTGCTGGACGGCTCGCTTTGTTCCAAAGCATCGGCGCGGTTGCCATGTAAAACATGGCCTACGAGGCGATTGCAAATTGGCGTTTTGCGATCCAGCCACCACGTAGGCCAGGTTCCACCTGGCGTTGGGTTTTGGTGAGCGGTTGTTGGCAGGTCAACACGCTCGAGCAATCGTAGGCCGGACCCAGCGAAGCGTTGTTCCGGCAACCCAGGTCCACATCA
>NZ_LECT01000009.1 GCF_001027925.1 Rhodopirellula islandica
CCACGGCACGTTGATCAGCACCTACAAGGCGAAGCTCGCCGACGAGCTTCGTGCCGCAGGTCTTTATGCCCAAGTCGATCGCGAGGCTTGGTCGAAAGACTTCGTCGTCGACATCCAGCCGGTTGGGCACGGAGTTCCAACGCTGAAATACTTGGCACCGTACGTTCACCGAGTCGCGATCAACGACAGTCGCATCACGGATGTCAATTCGGAAACGGTGACGTACAAAATTCGTCGCAAAGGGAACGTGATGCAGAACAAGACCGTTGCCGGCGACGACTTCGTGGGTGACTTCTTGCAGCACGTTCTGCCGACGAACTTCATGAAGATCCGCCACTACGGTTGGATGAGCGGGAACAGCAAGGTGAAGGTCGAGGAGGTGAAGTGGTTGGTCTGGCTCGCCCTTGGCTGGACGTTCTGGTTGGGCAGCGGCTACGCGCCGCAAGCGGAACCGTTGACCGTTCCGATGAAATGCCGCCTGTGTGGCGGTGTCATGCGAGTGATCGAGGTCAGCTACACGTCGTTGTCGTCGCAGGGCATCCGCCCCGAGCACGGGCTGACTTACTACGACAGTGGGTAACGCATGAACCAGGGAAGTGAAACGACCGAACGAATTCGAACGTCTTCAGGAGGGCGAAGGAGGACGATATGTCTCGACGGCAATTTCACGCGTCAAACCCACCGGGCAGTGAACTTCAATCAGTGCCATTCACTGCCGATTCAGCACAACCAGGGTCGGAGCACGTGTCCAAGCATCGAAGCACTGCACTTGACGCGAACCAAAGTCTGCACCGGAGAGTTAAGCTCAGAAGCAAAGCTCAAGGACGAATGGGCGAGCGACTCGGCGTTCAACACCGGGCATCTTGAACAGAGGACTTGAGCTTCGGCTAGGCGACGCGTTTTGAACCGCGACGAACGAAGAGAGCTGAAAGAGAAAGTGACTCAACCGTCGCATCCACGCGAAGTCAAATCCTTATTGGTTATCCGCGATTGTTTTCATCAGGCGGTGAGTCATAAAGCGTGTAGCGAATGTCTCTCAGACTCCCACCATCAAGCGGCGGTCTAACAAAGTTTTCGTAGAGTTCAAGGATCTGCGATACGGTCTTGCCGTTGAGCTTGGCGTACACGCCATCTTTTCCTTCTTCGGCCAAGATCGACAATTTGATCGCGTTCAGACGGCGGCGTATCAACGGTTCGAGCCTTGGGCATACAGAGTTAATCGCACCGACAATTGAGGCAGGGCCTGACGCTTCGATCATTGGATCGTCATTCATTGTAAACGGGCGCGCATGGCACAAGAGTGATGTACTACAGTCGGATAACGTCCGCCGTCACGGGGCGGCGACGAGAAATTTTCCATTATCAAAAAACGCTGCTTCGCCGCTCCCGTGCACGGCATTGTTATTTGACGGGGCTTGGGTGAACTTTGTGGCGCGGCATACACACCGCCGGGGAATGTATCGTATAGGATCTCTAATTCAGAGACAACAATTCTGCAGCCTTAGGCAGGCCAAGTTCTGGGGCCGAGTCGGCGCAACCATCAACAGTACCACGTCGATCAGACGACGCGTCTATCAGTTGCCGAAAAAGCTGATGATCGCGTCACCTATCATTTTGTGGAAGAGAAAAAAGAAGATCAGCAAGAAAGCGCCGATAAGAAATCGGCGGTTTGTTCCAGCTAACGTGGTTTGGGTTGCGGTCTGCGAAGCATTCGCTACTCGTTGTTGCTCGATCGCTTCCGCATCGCGGCGATCAAGTCGGTCTTTGACATACGTAAAATGCTGCGATTGTTGATCGCGAATTTCACGCAGGATAGTCAGCAATTCTTCGTCAGCGTTCATTGGTACTTCGCGTACACAAGGAGTTAATCAAATAACGATACGCGTAACCGGGCACGCGCGAAAGATTCTCAACTTCAAAAACGCCCAATCGCGTGCTCCGGTTCACGCGATGGTTACCCGTTTCTGTGAATTTACCGCCCGTCATTCGTCGGATCAGCATGGTTTGCCGCTATCTGTGTCTCATCATCGCACGCTCGGCAGTACATGTGCCAGGCTATTCCAGGACCAATCTTCCCGCATGAAACGCAGGCGTTCGTAGCTGACCCTGCGATTGTTAACGCAACAAATGCAGTAAAGCCACAGATCGCGGCAAATTGGTCAATGGGTTGTAACATGCTGAGGGTTGATGCGACAGCAAGCAGAATAGCAATCGCAAGTCCAGGCATCCACAGTCGGTGCTTTACTCGCGGCGGGGCAATTTCGGACAGCGAACCAAAGATCGCAAAATAGATGAACGTAGCGACAATCGAGTAGTCAAGGAGCCATTGAGCCATGGAATGCCGCGTCAAACGACTGTGGAGACGCCAGTAGGGTAACGCTGGCAATCACGGGGCCGCGACCGTGAAAGCTAGCCAAAGGAAAAGGCGTTATCGCGGCTCCCGTGCATTGCGTTGTTACCCGCCGGCATTAGCTTCCGTCGGAAGAGAGAACAAGATGGGAGCTACGTGCAAATCGATCGAGGCAATCCTTGATCTTGGAATGATGCGCAGATTACCGCGGATTGCTTGCGGGGCTGGATTTGCTGTTGAAGCATCGTTGTATTCAATCATCACAAAATCATCACCAACCGAAACGATCTTTGCATAGATGGCTTGCTGTCGAGGCAGTACGAGCACCTTGCCTATCGCAGCCTGATCCAATTTCCTATCAGACGCAAATCCCTCAAGCTTTCGCTTGAGCCCAAAGTTCTCGCGGGCAGCATGTTCGGCGTTGACTCCGATCTTCTCCAGCTTGGTGTGATTCAAAACGCTTTGGTAATCACTATCGGTATAAATAAATAACCGGACATCGGAACTTCGGTCATGTTCGACGACACCAACGTGCTGACCAGACGCGAGCCACCCAAGAAACGTCTTGGGTGGCCTCGCACTCCCAGCTGCCGATTCGGAAACCCCCTGTGCAAAAGCGTTAAGCGGGAAGGCAAGGATTGCGACCGCAAAAATCAGGCGCGTCATTTGTTCTCCCGTAACGGGCTCAGTCGGGTAACAATAGATTCAACCCTACTCAGTAGGGTCGTATTCGGGAAATTGCATGATACGGGGTAAGTGAGTTGGGGTGTTTGACCAATATCACTCAACTCACTCCCGTGCTCAAAATCTTAC
>NZ_LECT01000010.1 GCF_001027925.1 Rhodopirellula islandica
TCACCCGGATCTCGCTGAACGCTCGCTCCGACCTCTCCCCCAACTTCGTCGGGGGAGAGGTAACAGGCAAGAAACTGTCCACGAAAACGCTCCACAAAACCAAACTTGTCGCGGTCCAGGCTAACGCCAAAACGGCTCACATGGTTGTGCTCGATCGTTCTTGGCGAGCTGCTTTGTCGGGTCGGCAGTAGCCATTCGGTATTGGATCTGTTTTGGCAAACGCCACTGTCCTGACGGACAACCGGGGCTAACGCCCAAACGGCTCACAGGGTTGTGATTGATCGTTTCTGCCGAGTTGCTTGGGCCGAATCACGCGAGCAATTCTGGGAAGTTGCCGGTGGCTCCTGCGAAGCGATCGGTTTCCATTCCCAGTTGCTGCAACATCGTGACAAAGACGCGTGTTAGCGGTTGGTCTTCTTGCTTGATTTCTTTCGTGTACGGCTCGGGGCCGCCTCGCCAAGCACCGCTGATCGGATCGGCTCCGGCATAGTTCAGATACCGCCCGTGTTGGAACCCCAGGTTGCGACCTCCGGCGAGGACCAGCGGGTAATTGCGTGACAGGTGAAAGGCGCTCGACGCGGACCCGAACAAGAGCAACGAGTTGTCAAGCATGGATCCGGTGCCGGCTGGTTCGGGAGTTTCTTTCAGTCGGGTTGTGAACCGGGCAAACTCTTCATTGAGGAATCGGCAGTACTTCCCCAGGTTTTTCCAGCCACCGGGGTTCTTCGTGTCGTGTGTCAACTTGTGTGCGAGATTGAACCCAACCGCCCGCGCCAATCGATCGCTGACCCCCGCGCCGTTCTCACGTCCGATCTGATAGGTCGCGACGCGAGTCGAATCGGTTTTGAAGGCGAGATAGATCATGTCCAACATGGTCTGCACGTACATTCTCGGCGAATCAGGCGAGATATCCGCTTCGATTTTTGCGCGGTCAACGGTGGGCAGTGGTCGATTGACCCACTCCTTTGCTTTCCGAACGCGAATCTCTGCTTCACGTACCGAGTCCAGGTACTCGTCAAAGCGAAGCTTGTCATTGGACGACAGCATTCCACGCAGATCGCTTGCGTCTTCCAGCATTTCATCCAAAGCACTTTCATTCTTCGCCAACCGGCGAGCCGCGTCAGCGTTGCTTTTGACGAATAGCATGTCAAAGATGCGTTTCGGGCTTTGCTCCGCGGGAATCGCTCGACCAGTCCGACTGAATGAAAGAGTCTGAGCAGCTCGCGGCGTTCCGATTCCACCATCGGTCGACATCACAAGGGATGAAAAACGCGTTTGGTCTCCGATGTACTCGGCGTAAACCTGATCCAGAGAAATGGAGTTCTGGTACGCTCCCTCGCGGCGAATCTTCGCGGCAGTGAGGAATTGATCGGCATTGCGATGACCATGAACCTTGCGGGCTTCCGGGTGTGAAAACCCTGAGAGCACGGTCAGGTCGTCACGCAGCGGCTCGAAGACGTCGGTGCACTTGGTGAAAGTGAACTCCGTTCCTCCGCCATGCGGAAACCACGACCAGTCTTGGTAAGCGGGGTCTTCCCGCAGCGGCATCGGGACACCGTCGGGGAAATAGATGCAGGCGAGGCGTTTGGGATTCGTCTTGCCGTCTGAGTTCGCTGCCAAACGAGGCATGCTGGAACTCAACAGCGGGAGTGCCAACGCGGTCCCGGATCCTCGAAGGAACCGGCGACGATCAAGTTGATTGAGATTCAATGTCATCTGTCGTACTCCCTCGACGAATCGAAACGGAACGCAGTGAACCCTTCGCAGGATCCAATGCCCATCATCATTGTAACGCTTGACTATTTGGTTTGGAAAAGCTCGCTCGTCACCAAACACATCACCATCGTTTTGAGCCCATCACCGGATTCACGCACTCGCCCGGCAATTTGCCTGATTTCAGCCCGGTCGCCAAAATCCAGTTGTCGGCCCAAAGCGAACGACGCCATTTTCTCAACCGTTGCCTTAACAAATTGATCTTGGCGTTTCTGAAGGAGGTGTTGTTTAAGCCCCTGCATCCCATCGAGGCGATCCTCGTTGGGTAGGTCGCTTGTGGCATCAACGACCTTCCCGTTGATTTGATCACGCCAGCGTCCCAGGGCGTCGTAGTTCTCAAAGGCGATTCCCCACGGATCAATTTTTTGATGACACGACATGCACGCGGCTTGATTGCGATGGTCTTCAATCCGTTCTTTCAGAGTCATCTTTGCGATTTTGGGATCGGTGAGATCGATCTCCGGAACGGCTGGCGGAGGAGGCGGTGGCGGGTCATTGAGAAGATTCGTCAACAGCCAAACGCCACGCTTCACGGGGTGGGAATCTTCGCCATCGGAATTCATCGTGAGCAAACCGGCCTGGGTCAGCAGGCCGCCGCGATTTCGTCCAGCGGGCAAGTTCACGCGACAGAAATGATTGCCTTCGATTCCGGGGATTCCATAGTGCTTGCCAAGACGCTCGTTGACGACCAGGTAATCCGAGTCGATCAAATCCAGCACGCTTGAGTCTCGACGGAGCATGTCAGCAAACAGCTCGATGGGTTCCCGCTTCATCGATTCCAACAGTGCCAGATCCAGACCATCGTCACCTCGGGTGGGGTTCAGGTATTCCAGCGGCTGCATTCTCAGCCACTGCCCGACGAAGTGCTTGGCAAAACGTGCGGCTCGTGGATCGGCCAACATTCGTTCGGCCTGCCGACGCAGAACGTCGTGATCAGTGAGCTGGCCTGCCGAAGCGAGTTGCAGCAACGTTTCGTCGGGCAGGCTACACCAAAAAAAGAGCGATAGGCGAGTCGCCACTTCGTTTTGAGACAGTTGATCCGTCTGCGGATCTTGCGATGCATCCTGTTCACCAGGTAGCACATACAGGAACTTTGGCGAGGTGAGGATCGTTGCGAGAACCTCCACGATTGCTTCCTGAAAATCGTCGCTGCTGGACCGCAAGCGTTGGAACAAGTGCAGCTTGCGATCGATGTCACGCGTGGTGGGTGTTCGCCGCCAGGCACGCGACATGAAATCTGAAATGATCTCTCGCGCGTAGGTGGATTCGTCGTGCGAATTCTCGCTTTCAATGAACACGCTGCGATGGGACCGAGGTGGCCACTCATCGTAAACGGGTGCGACAATTTCCACGTGGTCGATCAGAATCGCGTCGCTCCCTGTCTCCCGTCCGTCCTGCCTGACGGTGCTGTTCGTGAACCGAATGTATTCCGACGGGTTCGGTTGAGCCCCGAGTTTAAACTCGCCGCGATAGGTGTTGCGGTGCTCAATCTCACTGAGGGGAATATCCCATTGGTAGATTTCCGGTTCCCCGAAGGGAGCTTTGATTGAAACATCCTGTTGACTCAACCGCTTGATCGATCGCCCTTGGTCGGTCGCTTGAAAGCCGAAGTGGAGCTGTAAGCTTGGAACTCGCTGGCCTGCATCCTCGGCGCGCGACGCTCGAATACGAACACGCATCGTCCCTTCGTCGGGCAACCGGTCACCAAGTTCAACGGTGAGTGCTTGGCGGCTCCCTGGCTGCACAACCGCGAAATGGGAACCAGGCTCTGGCATCGGCCTGTAGGTGTCGCTGTGCTTGAACGCATAAATTGCTTTGCGGTAGCTCCATTTGACCTCGGCTCTCAGTCCTGTCGAAAGATCCAGGTAATGTGACCTGTCCGCAGGAGACTGGAACTTCTCATTCAGACGTTCGATCTGCTCGGCCAATTTGTCTGGCATGTCCTCGAACTTCTTCTTGATCGATTCGACATCGCGGTCCAGTCGCTTCGTTTCTCTTTCAAAGGCTTCCTTCATCGGGATCGCCCAATGGATCTCTGGCGGTCGATCCCCTCGGACCGTGACTCGACGCAAGGCCTCCAGAGCAAGCTGGTGATAGGTCTCCACCTGCTTGACAGACATGTGCAGCGACTCGGCATTGTTTTCAAAGGCGTCGTCCTCACTGGCTTCCGCCGGGAGATCGCCCGCGAATGTCCAGGGCACACCCAGCAAGTCTTGAAGTGCGTGGTTGTACTCGTAACGTGTCAGCCGTCGAAACGAAGAGTGGTTGCCGCTGGCCCGACGCAGTTGTTCGGCCGTTTGAATCTCAGTGGAAAGCCAATCCACCATTAGCGTTCGCTGCGAGTCGGTGAGTTCACTGGATTCCGGTGGCGGCATCTCCCCCTTGCTGAGCGCGGAGTACACCTCCAGCCACCAAGCGATGTCTTCGCCGTCGACCAAGTCGGGGTCAAGTTGGTCCGCTCGAAAGTTGCCTTCGACGCTGTCCCCACTGTGGCAATCAAAACACGCCTGCTCCATAAGAGGCTTGATCGATTTCTCATAGCGTTGCAGGCTCGGTCGAGGGTTGGTGTTGCCTGCATCCGAAGTTCGTTCGATGGCACCGACTTCGTTTTCACCGCGTGCTTTTTCGTTCAACAGAACCTGCGAGCAGGCAGGCCGCTGCGCAACAAGGTTCAGCGTCAAAAGCACAATCACGCCAAGACACCAGGATCCTGGCCAGTGCTCTGCGAAGGATGGAGCGGCAAATCGATGTGGGAGCATGGTCGCTAGGGGAGGGAGCAGCGGCTACTTCGGGGGATCCCTCACTGTACCAAACCCAACTGACTCACGCCAAACAGATTCGCTTCTAGGGGTTCGGCCCCCTTTCAAATGCTTCCGGTCGTCGGCATGAACACAAAGGATGTTCGGCAGCTCGGCGAACGCTCCTGGTCCACCATTTCACCGTTGAATCAACGCCCCTTTGAATCAACCTCCCAAGTGCGCCGGAACCTGTTTGTGATCACAACGGGAATCCCATGCCGCATCCCGCCGTGGCCGAGTGCCACGGCGGGATGCGGAGTGTTTGGGGGTGTGCTCGTTTTCCGGTGGTGCGCTGCGTTGCAGCGACCACCGGCTACCGTCTGACATCCCACCCGGGATAAAAAAAGACAGAAGCCGGAAGAAAACTTGCATCCCTAATGGCAGCGCCAACACCAACCATTTCGCAGTCCAGGCGAACGCCCAAACGGCTCGCATGGTTCTGCCGGATCAATCCTGACGACCTACTCAGTCGACATGCTTGACGACCACGTAGTAGGCCCCCAGCTCACCTTCTTCGATCTCGAAAATCGGGGCGAGTCGGTACGAACCCTGCTTGAGTTCCGTGACAAAGCTGACTTCTTCGGCGTCTTCCGCCACTGGTTGACGATCAAGATCTTGATCGTCGATCCGGAGGACCGCGTGGGTCGCGCCGATCGCGTTGCCAGGCACATTGCGAAAGGCTCGCGCTGGGCCGGGCACATTTTCGCCAGCCGGAAGAGCGGCGTTGATCGCGACTCCAGATTCAGCCGGCCAGCGACGAAGCGACACCTGATATTTCCCGTCTTGGACGACTTTCACGGCCCAGTGCCCCAAGTGTTTCAGCTTGTCTCCTTGGGGCGTTTTGCGATCGGCCTCGCGGATCGATCCCTGATGCCAGGGAGGGTAGACCTCCTGGATCCAGTCGTGGGCAGTCAAGCTCACGACCGGGTGTTCAGGGTGCCCGAGAAAGATCTCGGTTGTTTGTGCGAAGGTCGGTTTCAGTTCGGCCCACCATTGTTCGTAGAACTCTCGCATCTCAGCGACGATCTCTGGATGCTTGTCGGCAATGTTGTGCTTCTGTCCGGGGTCGGAAGCAACGTTGTACAGTTCCTTCCGATTGACCAGACGATACTTGCCCGTCATCACCGACGAACCACGCCACTTGATCGGGTCGCGGACGCGCTGCGAATCGCTGATCACAAAGCGTTTGGGCCATTCCACTTGCTTGGTTGGGTCAAGCAAAGCGGCAAGCGAAACACCATCGAACTTCACTCCCTCTGGCTTCTTCACTCCCGTCATCTCAAGCAGCGTCGGGACAACATCCACCGCGTGCGTCAATTCAGCGACGTCATGTTGTTTCGTCAGGCCCCCATCCGGCCAATGCACAAAGAACGGGACGCGGTGCCCGCCTTCGTAAGGACTTCCTTTGCCAGCTTTCATGCCAGCGTTGTAGACTTTCGCGCCGCTGGCGGTTCCGTTGTCGGTGGTGAAAATAAAAATGGTGTTGTCTTCCACCCCGAGGTCTTTGAGCAATTGCCGAGTCTTGCCAACGTTGTCATCGATGTTGGTAATCATCCCATAGAAAGCAGCGATGTTCTCGGATTGCCCGTCGTACATCTCCAGATACTTTGGCGGGCAGTGCAGCGGTTTGTGCGGTGCGTTGGTCGAGATGTAGGCAAGAAACGGCAGCTCTTGTTTCGCACACTTGCTGATAAACCCATTGGCTTGCTCGAAAAAGACGTCCGTGCAGAAGCCTTTCGCGGGAACGATTTCACCGTTGTGAAAATAGGAACCGTCAAAGTAGGCGTTGTCCCAAAGGTCGGGTGTTTGGCCGATCCCGCCTCCACCGTGTCGATAGACCTCGGTGAAGCCACGATCTTCGGGACGATACGGGTAGTTGTCACCCAGGTGCCACTTGCCAAACATCCCCGTTTCGTAACCAGAGTCGGCGAACATTTGCCCCACGGTGACTTCGTTCTCACGCAGCATCGATCGGCCCATGATCGTGTGCCAGACACCAGTGCGATTGGTCCAGTGTCCGGTCAGAAACGAACATCGGGTGGGCGAACAAGTCGGCGCGACATGGTAGTCGCTCAGTCCGGAGCTTTCTGACGCCAGACGATCGATGTTGGGAGTCTTGATGATCGGATTTCCTGTGCAGCCAAGGTCGCCGTAGCCCTGATCGTCGGAAATGACAATGACCACATTGGGAGATTCAGCGGCGGCGGAGAGGGCGTTCGCTGCGATCACCATCGCGAGGAAGGCGAGGCAGGCGGAATGGATCTTTCTCATGAGTTGCTCGGTTTGGCTGGGGATTGCGTGTCAAACAGTGGGAGCAAGTTTATCCGAAGCAGGCCGGCAGGAGTCTTTCGGCATGGAACTGTTTTGCTAAGACGCTGTCGCTCCCACGTACAACCGGGGCGAACGCCCACCCAAGCCGAACACGACCACCGGAATCGTTCTCTACCTTGCAAGACGCCGGAATCGCGATGGGGCAACGCTGTCGGTGGAGAGGGGCGGGGTGCACGGCGGGTCCAGCTCAGGATCCATGAGTTTCAATCGGACAACGGTGGTGGTTGGCAGAGACGATCAAACAGGTTGCATGCCGAAAAAAACCGGAACCCCCGTCATCCGCGAATGACATGATTTATCGCATTCCTACGACCGTCAAAGATGTGCGAGTTCAAAGTAGGCGACCCTGGAACTTGGATCAACAATCAACAGGATTGGCTCAGCACCACCGCGGCCAAACCGCAGTGCATCAGCGGGTATTCCAGACGAATCGTACCAAGAAGGGATTCCTTCCAAACGCATTGGCTCGTCACGTTGTGTCAGTGAAAGTCCGTGAGACTTGACAATGGGTGTTAGGTCTTCAAAGTCTGAAAAACGAAATCGAAAGAAGTGAGAAAAATCGATGCCCTGCTGCGTGTAGTGCTGGATGCCCGTGAATGGTGAAGGATCGCTATCAACGACGGTTTTGAACCACCGCTCCGCCTCATCCGGTGCAGATTCGCCGGACTCCATCGCAAGCATGACCCAAAGGCCCCCGCAGGCAAGCAGACCGACGGCCGCACCGCCGAAAATCGCGGCGATGCAGTACCCGACCCACTGGCGTTCGCGGTCAATTCGGTCTCGGTTGAACAACCTCATGTCACCAAGTCGTTGATCACTCGGATTCACTTCGCGTTGCGGTGCCACTCACAAACGTGACCCACGTTCCGTCTTCGGCGAGCATTCGAGATTGGATAGAGAGTTCCTTTTCGGATTTGAACTCATAGATGTCTTCAAACTTGGTTGCCGTTCCATCCGACATGAAATTGGGCCCCTCCGCTTCCAACGTCAAGATCTTGCCCGTGGAGTCGACTTGACCTTCATAGTGCCACATCATGGAGGTGACCGAGTCGATCCAAGTGCCCACGTACTTCTGTTTGGTTTCATCGAAGCCGATTGTTTGGATGCCATGCATTGGCGTTCCCGCGTAGTCGCCTTCCATGGTGTTGGTCAGCCAAAAACCGCCGAGCATGCGGGATGTCATTTTGCCTTCGGATTGAACTGGCGGTTGGTCGGGTCCCATGCTTGATTCCGACTTGGTCGTCCAGACGCCTGAAAATTGCTGCAGCCATTGGTGCTCTTGCGTCGGTTTGGGCATCGCCGGTTGCTCTTGCGCAGCCGCGTCTCCAATGAACCACCAAGCGAATGCCAGCGTCAGCAGCGGAAGTGATTTTTGCATGTTTCGGTTCCTGGTCCGTGAAAGGTTTCGATGGCTGCGTTTCATTCTGATCGAAAGCGATGGTCAGAATCGACAAAACGCAGGGAATTCTGAATGTGGCTGGCACCTTGCGGTAGTGCCGTTGGTCGGTTCCGTTCCAACCAAGCGTACAGCTCCTTCCGCTTTTTCGCGATCGGCGTGACGCGTTTGGGAAGGCGTTACAGCCCGATCGATGGATCGCATTCCCGGTCATCGAGATCTGGCACGGACGACTTTCGTCGGGTCCACCTCAGCTGGAAGACAGCAACTTCCTCGGCCAGGAATGTCGCAACAGACTTTCGAGCGGAACCGTGGCGACCCCCGATCGATTCGGACGCGCACGAATCAGGGGGCCAGCCGAATCGGTTGGGTTCCAGTGCGGTTCTGGGCGATCAGGTGCCAGGCATCCGTTTTGTGGGTATGTTTCTATGGATCTGAAAATCGTTTCCCCATCTGATTCGCCTGACTTCATGACCATTCAGCTGATAGTGACTCACGCGGGCGGAGCCCACAAAGACGATTTCCTTGCCTGCAGCCTGCTGGCGCATTTGCATGGGGTTCCGATTCAGCGACGCGATCCAACCGAGGAAGACTTGGCCAATCCAGCGGTCTGTGTCGTTGATGTCGGTGGGGTGCATGATCCGCAACAGAAGAACTTTGACCATCACCAGTTCCCCCGCGATGCCCCGCCACTTTGTGCCCTGTCGCTGGTGCTCCAGGACATCGGGCTCTACGAAGACGCCCTGTCCTTTTGTGCTTGGCTTCGTCCAGCGGAATGGCTGGACACGTTGGGGCCCAACGAAACAGCCAAGTTGATGGAGATTCCGCGTGCGGCGTTGGGATCGCTCAATTCGCCGCTCGACATGACGCTGCTGAATCGATTTGCGAGCCACACGGAACTTGATTCAGAAAGTCCTGTCTACCAAGTCATGTGCATGGTGGGGGAGGACATTGTCAACTACTTGCGGACATTGCGTGAACGGCTGGACTACTTGAAGGAGCACGTTCAGTACTGGACGATTGAAACCGATGAGGAGCCGATCCAAGCCTTGTTCTTGGAACAAAGGGACGCGATTTCAGAGGACCCTTCGTTTGGAATATACGCGTTCATCGAGAGCGAAGGAAAGGAAAATGAGATCCAGGCAACGGTCTCCCCGGATCGGCGAGGCGATGGGTACGGACTGTCGCGTTACAACGACAGTCAACGCTTGGATTTTTCGCAAATTGAATCGCACGAAGACGTTCGCTTTGCGCACAAGCGAGGCTTTGTCGCCAAGGTCTCCACGAAGGACCCGGCGCAGCTCAAGGAACTGTTGAAACTCGCCGTGGTCAGAGTGGTCAGCTGAAAGTGTGATGCCCCCTCACCCTAACCCTCTCCCCCATGAAGCATGTGGGAGAGGGGACAAGAGCAACGCCTCCTGTCACCCTTTCAGGGCTTTGGTGCTGCTCGCGATTTCGAATCCACGGGCTCGCGCCCGTGGCGACAACCTGCCGTCCCGTTGGGACTGAGATAGCCACGAAGTGGCGACAGGTTGTAGCCGTCGGCGTGAGCCGAAGGAAATCGTTGTGATGCCCCCTGACCCTCGCCCTCTCCCCCATGAAGCATGTGGGAGAGGGGACAAGAGCGACGCCTCCTGTCACCCTTTCAGGGCTTTGGTGTTGCTCGCGATTTCGAATCCACGGGCTCGCGCCCGTGGCGACAACCTGCCGTCCCGTTGGGACTGAGATAGCCACGAAGTGGCGACAGGTTGTAGCCGTCGGCGTGAGCCGAAGGAAATCGTTGTGATGCCCCCTCACCCTCGCCCTCGCCCCAATGAAGCATGTGGGAGAGGGGACCTGCGCTTTCTCGGCTTCATTCCTTGTTCGCGTCGTCCTTGTTCGAGGGTGCGTCGTTGAGGCCCTCCGAATCAGCCGCTTCCTGTTTTCGGAACGCTTCGAACTCGTCTCGCATCTTTTCGGTCTCCTTGCGGAGTTCGGCGAGTGACTTTCGCAATTCGACGACCTCGGCCGGGGCGGCGGGCGCTGTCTCATTCAGGCTCTTGATCGCTCGATCGGCAGACTGTTTGATGCGGTCATTGGACGAACCAGCGTAGGAATCCAAGATCGCACTGGCACGTCGATCCCCTAGCGATCCCAACGCTCCGATCATGGCGGCTTGAACCGTGGTCTTGGGATGGTCCAGTTGCGACACGAGGTAGTCAAAGCACTCCGCTTCCATTTCAGTGCCCTTGCTGAGTTTCGCCAGGGTGCTGACGGCGCGAGACATCCCGCGTGAATTCATGTCGCCACCACGTGCCTGCATCATTTCCAGCAGCGGAGCCGCGTAATACGGATCGTTCTGGCGGCCCATTGCACTGATGGCGGCCAACGCCAATTCGTCTTGGAACGACTCGACGTTCAGTAGCTCGACCAACTTCGCTTGGGTCGTTTCGCCATGGAACTTTGCGAGGGCTGCGACCGCAGAGGCTTGGATCGCCGGGTTGGTTTCTGTTTCCAAAACCAACATCGCGGTTTCCAGCGTGCCGGGTTCAAAGGGCCGCAGCATGGCACCGACCACTTCCGAGCGAACGCGAGCATCGCTTTGATCTTTCCAGCTTGCTCGGAGAACCTCGTAGGCTTCGTCCGATTCATGGTCGGCCAACGCTTTCGCAGCCGCGATGCGAACTCCAAAGAACGCGTCTTCGTTCAGCCGCTTCGACAGCAGTTCGACCGAGGCCTTGGTCTTCCGCTTGGCCAGGGAAGCGACAGCCAGCAAACGTCCCATCATGTCGTCTTCGCGTTCGACCTGCGCGGCGATCAATTCATTGGATTTGTCGAACTCCACCTCCGCGAGCACGGTGTACTCCGGATCAAAGCGAACGATCGATGGCTGGGCAGGCAAGGCGACGTAGAAGTCTTCCTCCTCTTCCTGAACCAGAATTTCATGGTCGATGACTTGGTCGCCAACCACGAACCGCAGCTTGGTCGGGAATTGGTACAGCAACACATCGTCGCTGATCGGCTGGGTTTGACGAATCGTGACTTTCGCCAGTTTCTGCTGGGGCGTCCAGCGATAGGTGATTTTCAGGTCGGGGTGTCGAGGGTGATAGATCCACTGGTCGAAAAATCGATCCATCGGGCGACCGGATTGTTCCTCGATGACTTGCCGAAGATCATCCGACACGACGCTGGTCAGCCCATGCTTTTCCAAGTAGGTGCGGATGCACTGACGATACAGGTCTTCGCCGAGCTGGCTCCGCAACATGTGCAGCACCCAAGCACCCTTGGGGTAGGCCCGGTAATCAAACTGCTGCATCGGGTCGGTGTATTCCTTGTAGACAATCGGCTTGGTGTCCTTGTCGTTCGTCAAGATCCGACCGGTCGCATCGTTGTGCAAGCGATACAACATCGCGTCACGACCGAACTTGTGGCCTTCGTAGAGGTGCGTGTAGTAGGTTGCGAAGCCTTCGTTCAACCACAGATGGCTCCAATCCTTGCACGTCACGTAATCGCCAAACCACTGGTGGGCCATTTCGTGTGCGTCGAGGGAACGTGTCGACCGGATGTTTTCCGTCGCCTTGGAAAAGATGGTGCCGTCGGTCAGCGTCGTCATCGTCGTGTTTTCCATGCCTCCCGCGGTGAAGTCCGCGATGGTCACTTGATCGTATTTGACCCAAGGGAAAGGCATGCCGATCTCTTCTTCAAAGAACGCCATGATGTCAGGGGTGTCCACGAAACTGTTCGGGGCGTGTTCGGCCAAAGTGGGTTGGGTGTAGAAACCCAAGGGGACATTGCGATGTTGTTTTTCAAACTTGGTCAGATGCCCGGCGACCAAGCACATGAGGTAGTTGACATGCGGTTTCTCTTGCAGCCATCGAACCGCCTTCAACCCCGACGCATCGATTTGTTCGCCCATCCGTTTGCCATTGCTGAGCACGGTCATGTCGGCTGGAACGTGGCAGATGATTTCCGTTGACGATCGCTCGTTGGGGTAATCAAAACACGGGAACCAATGCCGGGCTTCGTGGGCTTCCCCCTGGGTCCAAATGTGAGCGTCCGACTCCGGATAGCCCATGTCAGCGGTCCGGAAATAAAGCCCCGCATTGGGCTGGGCGGAGTAATCGATCTCAACGCGAAACTCTTTGCCAACCGGCAACGGCGTTTCAAAAGCGATCTGCAGGCTATCGCGTGTGGAAACAAAGTCAGCCACCGTGCCGCCGTCACATCGAACTTCTTTGATCTGCAGGTCGATCGCATCCAACCGCAACACGGAGACAGGTTTGGCGATCGGTTTCGCTGTGATCGAGCTGGTCCCCGAGACCGTTTTGGCTTCCCAATCCGGCGTCACATCCAGTTTGATATGCAGCACGTCGACTTGTCGGACCGGTGCGTATTGGTACCGCCCCGTCAGCGTGAGCCCCAGCGGCAAACGAGCTTGTGCGTGAGCCTCGGCACAGTATCGGCAGATCACTTCTTCGGCATGGATCTGGCCAGCCCCGATCAGCAGCCCCAGAATAGTCAGCAGCGTTTTCATATCGTGATTTCAGTGAGATCAAGAGAAAGAATGGCAGGTTGTGCTTCTAGAGTAACCAACGGCGAGCAGGGCTTCATCACTCACTCGCGTCAATCGGATGAGGCGAATCATCGCGATCGAGTCAGCACTAGGCACCGGATTCCCCCACGGTGGTGTCGCAAGAGGATTGATGACGTGATGCAGCCGAAGCTCGGGAAAACTCTTTCCAACCGGCGGAGGTAAACGGCGGTCCGATTCGGATGCTCCTCGTACCGGTATAGAAAAGAACCGCCAGTGCGGATGCAAGGCCTGGGGGTCTGTCAGGACTTGTTTTTAGGGTAGTGGACGAGGCCACGAGTCCTGAACTGGCGTCGAATCCAAGGACTCGTGGCCTCGTCCACTACGATCAACCCTAACTTTTAGCTGTGACAGACCACGAGGGGGACTTGACAGGGTGGTTGAAGCAGATGCCCTTCCGAAGCGGGTAGTGCGGCTTTCAAACACCTTGCTTGTCACTTCTTGCGAATCCTGCCCGCCCAGGAGGTCGTGCAGTTTTATTTCACTTTCCTTTGGGAGGGTGAAATGCTGTCCATGCAACGCATAAGCCCCCCGCCTAAAAGCGGGCTCAAAGAACGGCGCGACCTCAACAGAGGAATGGATTCGTTGCCTCATCCACTACGAAATGCTGGCAACAGGCACACGTGATCTACTCCGACACCAACCAGGTTTCAATTGCCTGAAGAGCCGCTTCGGGTGTTCGGTGGGTCAGTGGGAAGCCACCGTAGAAGGCTTGCAGGTTGGCACCCGCTGCGAACAGTTCTTCCAGCTCACGGCGGCATTGATCGGCGTCGTCAAAGTAGATGCGATCACCAAGACGAAAGTAAGACTCGACCACGCCGAATCGGACGGGTTCCGTTTGGCTGGCTTGGCGGATTTGTTGGATGAGTTTTTGCAGGTTGAATTTGGCTCCGCCTTGGTTGTCCATCGTGAACCCAGGGGTTGAGTAGGGATTCACGGCGGTCCAGATTGGCGGACGCGTTGTGCTGGCGGGTTTGACGGTCGCCAACGCGACGATGTGCGTGTAGACACGATCGGAAGGCAGGCCTCGTTCATGGCATGTCCGAGCCAATGTTTCCATGTAATCGTGAATCGCCAGGTAACACAGTTGACGAAATTTCTCGTCCCTCGAAATCCCTTCTTGCTTCGCAGCCTTCACCAAGCGTTCTTCGTCCCAGCCGCGCCAGTGCAAGGACGCGTTCCCAAGCTGCTTGCCGAGGAACGAGCGGTCCATTTCAATGCCCTTGGCAGAACGCGGGGCCTCCGCTCGCACCACGCCGTTTTCGCGATCGATCAGATGCTGCAAGAGTGGATCGCTGAAGTCAGGGAGATGGGCTTCCCAAGCAACATTGATGCCGGCGAAAAGATGCTCTCGGTTCTCGCTTCGCCATCGTTTCAACCGAGCGACCAACGGCGAAAGCACGCCTTCGTCCAGTTGCGATGAAGCGAAGTCTGCCAACGCTGGTGAACCGAAAGCGGGAATCGCCGGAGCGGGTGAGCACCATGGCCCCCAGTTGAACCAAGGACGCGGGATGCGATCGGGTAGCTCGTCGCCCACCGGAAAACGATCCCACTCGCGCATCTCAGGATGTTGCCAAAAGAGAGCGGCGGGCTGGTCCCCTGCTGGCAACGTGTCGTCTGCTCCCCATCCATAACAGGAATCGAGATGCAAGAAGACGGGGATGCCGGTGCGTTCCGCAAGATCCAGTGCCTGTTCAACGTCTTTTCGAATCACATCGGAGGAGCGTGAAAGGATGCGAAGTTGCTGGACACCATAAGCCACCATCCGTTTCGAGGAGGCTGGCATCGGGTCGAATCGACGTGCCATCGAGCGAACATTGGCCTCGACATCTCGACCGGGGCCTTGGTCCGGCCCACCGCCTTCCAGAACGATGTACTGGATGTCAGCGGCCGACGATTCCGCCGCGTTCGAAACGGCACACGCTAGCAGCAACACCCCAAGCGTTCGCGCCGCCAACCAGCTGGCGTTCCCAATCCAATTCGTTATTTCATGCATGCCCCAATGCTAGTCAGAGGCGATCACCCGTGGTAGTCAGCCACAGGCAGTCCCTGGACTGATGAAGATGAAATCAACCAGGCGGTTTGGGCGGTTTCCGACGAATGGTATTGATACGGCGTTTGTCGCTATTGAAAAAGTTAAAGTGCAAATTGACAATTGTAAAATGCCGGAATGCCGGAATGCCGGAATGCGAGGATGAAATCGCATCAATTTGCATTTTTCAATTGTCAATTTAACTTTTTCAATGAGTTGCATTCGGTTCGCACACTTACCATCCTGCCAACATTTTTATCAGCCCAGGCAGTCCCCCTGAGGTCAAAGATGATCGTCACTTCGTCTTCGTGTCTGTTTTTTCGACCAGCCAGATGTTTCGGAATTTCACTTTGGAACCATGTTCCTGCAGCACGATCGGCGAGGTTGGTTCCTCGGGGAAAGCGGCGTACTTGTTGCGACGCAGCGACAATTTGAAGTCATCGTGAATCAACTTTCCATTGAGCCGCACGGTGACACGCGCGGCACCGTTTTCCGTCATGAAGCCGTTCTTGCCGATCTCGGCGGCTTGGTATTCCAGGTCCACCGTTTGCCACTCGCCGGGGCCGAGTGCAGCGTTCACGTCAGGGGCCCGGATTTGATAGATCGCGCCGCAGTCACCCAGGCCGGGGCGTTCTTTGTCGGCGCTGTGGAGGACTTGCAGCTCGTACAACGGGCCGAAGAAGATTCCGCTGTTCCCGCTGCCTTTCTCGGGCAATTGAAACTCCAGGTGCAATCGATAGTCGCCGAACGTTTGCTTCGTGCAAAGAAACTGCTTGCGTCGCTTGCCATCCAATTCAAACGCGATTTCCATCGCATCGCTGTCCACCATTTTCCATTGCACTTCCTGTTGATCGTCTTTGGGATTGATCCATTGCCAAGAGAACGGTTTCCAGGCATCAAACCCCGAACCGTCGAACAGCACGACGGCGCCCGCAGGTGGTTCTTGTCCCAGTGTTGATGTGGAGGTGCTGTCCGAGGAAACCGCCGATCCAGTTGCGGCCATGAGGATACCGCTCAACAGAAACAAACGAACAAACATGCTTCTTGAAATCATCTTCATGTCCTTGAGAGGTGTGATCTCTACGGTCAACGTTTCATTGGCAAACCTCACTCATTTGAGGATGGGGCCGGCGATTTTTTCCCCGTTGGTGGTGAGAAGCTGGAAGTGGTGGACGCCGACCTTTTGGCCGTCGCGGTAGGTCCACACGACTTGTTTGTCTCGTGTCACTTCCATGAGTTTGGGTGCGTCCACGTCGGCTCGGCCGCCCGCGTAGCTGGTGATGACGACGTTCCCATTGGGTAAGACTTGGGCCCCGCAGGGGTCCTGCAACCATGCACCGGGAAGGTCTTCGTTGGTCAACGTCCAGATGACTTTGCCACTGGCGTCGAAGTCAACGACTCGGTTCCCGTTCGTGCAGCAGACCAGGGTTTTGCCGTCACCGTGACGGATCGCGGTGAAAGGCCACGAGTGAATCTTGTGCTCGGAATCGCCAGGCACGGTCGTGTCCAGTTTGCCGAGAAGCTTGCCCTTGTCGTCGTAGTGAAAGACGGCGAAGTCCAAGAGGTGAGGCACCAGGTAGGTTCCATCGGAAAGCTTGCGAGCCATCCGAGTCTGCATGTGATGGTTCTTCTTCTGGCAGGCCAGCGGGAACTCCAAAATCACTTCGCCGGTGGAGCTGAGTTCCAGCAACCGGGGCTGGTCGCCTGCTTCCGTGATCACAAACGTGCCATCCTCGGTTGGATGAGCGCTGTTGACCTCGCTCTGGGTGCCTTTCCAGATCAGGGTTTCTTTCCCGTCAGGAGCGATGCGGACGACTGCCCCACCTCGGTGACGTTTGGATTTGTTCAACGTCAAAATGATCGTGCCATCGTCGAGCACATAACCATCGCGTGAAGCGGATGGGTACGTCCAACTTGCCTTGCCGTCGGCGCCCATCAGGTAGGTCTTTTGACCGCAAGCAAGGAAGCTGTGGGTGATGTCCTGAGCCTTGGCAGCGTTGCCAGCGACGGAGCAACCGAGCACGCAGCACAGGAGTGCGATCAATCGATGGGGATGGTTCATGTGGGTTCAATCGAGGGAGAGGGTTTGGCGGGAGGACGCTTCCGAGAACAGCGGCAGGCGAAGGAACAGGTCGCGATCGTCCCCTGCAGGCCAGTCAAACGCCAAGCATCGAAAGCCCACCAGTCTATCCCAGACAAACGCCCCAAGTGGCTCTCAAACCAAATTCTCGCGGAGGAGCGTTTCATCGTGTTGTCCCGTTGGGACTGGGCGTGCAAGCACCAGCCACGAAGTGGCGACCGGTTGCCCGAGCGCGCACCAGCCACGAAGTGGTGACAGGATGTAGCCATTGGCGTGAGCCAATGGATATCGCGACAAGCGATATGGCGAAGTCCCGAAGGGACGGCAGGTCGTACCATCCTGTCGTCCCGTTGGGACTTGGCGCGGTGCGTGGGGGCCTTGGGTCCACGAGCTGACGCTCGTGGCTACATCCTGTCGTCCCGTTGGGACTGGACGTGCGAGCACCAGCCACGAAGTGGCGACAGGATGTAGCCATTGGCGTGAGCCAATGGATATCGCGACAAGCGATATGGCGAAGTCCCGAAGGGACGGCAGGTCGTGCCATCCTGTCGTCCCGTTGGGACTTGGCGCGGTGCGTGGGGGCCTTGGGTCCACGAGCTGACGCTCGTGGCTACAACCTGTCGTCCCGTTGGGACTGAGGAAGGACGCGCCGTGGCGACGTGTTGCACGAGCGAGCGCGCACCAGCCACGACGTGGCGATAGGATGGAGGCATCGGCCTCAGCCCGTGGATCCCCCTGTCAGACAAGAAGGTTGGTCATGTCGACGTTCACGAATCTGTTGTTCCATCTGATCTACAGCACGAAGTATCGCAAGCCTGCGATTCGGTCCGAATGGCAGGATGAACTGCATGGGTACATGGGCGGGATTGTCCGGGACCAGAAAGGGACGTTGCTGAGGATTGGCGGCGTCGACGATCACATTCACATGCTCGCGAAATTGAGCCCCACCATCGCCATCTCGGACGTGTTGCGCACGATCAAATCGAATTCGTCGAAATGGATCAACGAGCGATCGGACGTCCACCGAAAATTTGAATGGCAATCCGGGTACGCCGCGTTTTCCGTCAGTGAATCTCAAGCCCCAGCCGTCGCCGACTACATCGCGAATCAGGCGGACCATCATCGCAAGAAAACGTTCGAAGACGAGTTCCTCTCGATCTTGAAGCGGCACCGCATCGAATACGACCCACGGTATGTTTTCGAACGCGAAATCATCGCGTGATCTGTTCGCCGGCCCAGCCACGACGTGGCGACAGGTTGTCGCCATTGGCGCGAGCCAATGGATATTGGGCGAAGCGAGATGGCAGAGTCCCGAAGGGACGGCAGGTCGTACCATCCTGTCGCCCCGTTGGGGCTTGGCGCGGTGGGTGGGGGTCCTTGGGTCCACGAGCTGACGCTCGTGGCTACAGCCTGTCGTCCCGTTGGGACTGAGGGAGGACGCGACGTGGCGACGTGTTGCCCGAGCGGGCACCAGCCACGACGTGGCCGCGGATTGTGGCATTGGCGTGGTTGCGGTGGGTGTGGCACACTGGGCATTGTGCACACCACCCTCGGATGATCGGAGAACCACGCGTCATGATGAATCCCGTCGACCTCATTGGTGACATTCACGGGCATGCCACGGAGTTGAAGCGACTGTTGATTTCGATGGGATACGAACGGGCTGGGCTTGGGTTTCGACATCCGGATCGAAAGGTTGTTTTTCTGGGGGACTTCGTCGATCGAGGACCGGAGATCGCTGAGGTAATCACGATCGCCCGGGCAATGGTGGACGCGGGCGATGCGTTCGCCGTGATGGGCAATCATGAGTACAACGCGATCGCGTTTCATACCTCGTTGCCCAACAAACCCAACCAGTGGTTTCGCGAACACTCCGACCAAAACCGGAAGCAACATCAGGCGACGTTGGACCAGTTATCGCCCGGCGAATTGAAGGATGCGATCGCTTGGTTTCAAACGCTTCCCGTGACATTGGAACGGGATGGGTTCCGAGTGGTCCATGCGGCTTGGCGGGACCAGCCAATCTCGGTGATCGACCGGGCTCTGCAATCACGGGGGCGTTTCACCCCAGAGTTCCTGGCCGAATCAGAGCGGCCGGGCAGCGAACTGCATGCGGCGATCGAGGAGGTGTTGAAGGGACCGGAACTGAAACTGCCGGCCGGGCACAAGATCGTGGACAAGGCTGGTCACTCGCGGGACACGGTGCGGGTGAAGTGGTACGAACCGCCGAACGGGAGAACTTACCGGGACTATCACTTTGGGTCCGATGACGTGCCGGATCTGGCGATTGACCCTGTGCTGCTAACAGGCATGACGGGCTACCCAGCGGAAGCCCCACCCGTGTTTGTGGGACACTACTGGCTGACGGGCACGCCATTGCCACTGGCCGGGAATGTGGCCTGCACGGATTACAGCGTCGCCAAAGGAGGCAAACTGGTCGCGTATCAGTGGGATGGCGAACCAACACTGTCAGCGGATAAGTTTCAGTGGACTGAAAATGGTTGTGATGCCCCCTCACCTTAACTCTCTCCCACTCTCCACTCGGGAGAGGAAACCAAAGGCTTGCAGACGCTGATGCTGGACTGGATCAAGGTGGCCGGGAAGCTGGCATATGACCGACCGACTCGCGAACGATTGCTGGGCTATCGGCCGGTTGTGATTTGCTTGATCCAATCGCTCGAGCGGGAGGCGTTCTTGTTCGTCCAGCCGGCCGCCAGTCGCGAGGCTTGGATGCCACCGCAAGAAGGGATTGAACCCAATGGTTCGGTGGAACGAGCCACGTCGCAGTGCTTGGACGTTGAACTGGGGATCAGCCGGAAACAAATGCATTTTCGTCGCTCCGTTTGGCTGGGGCGAAAGGCGATCCCGGAACGACAAGGCAGCCGCGATGTGGAGTTTTCGATTCGGCCGATGCAGGGCAAGGCTTACTACGGATCGCTCTGCAAGGTCGCCGAAGACACGCCGATCACCTGCAACCCGGCGGAGGTGTCGGCGTTTGAATGGATGACGTTGGACCAAGTTCGCAATCGGTTGTCATCCAATTCGGATCGCAAAGCGGAACTGTTGCGTGTGCTCTTTGACAAGCTCGCTCGAATAGAGCTGTGAAGAGGTGGACCGTCCGGAAATCCGCTGACACACAGCATCGATCAACGGCACGACCTCAACAACCGAAGGAGAGTGAGGGCGATTGAAAACGGTGATTGGACCATGGCAAGTTGACAAAGCTTAATTCATCCGCCGACGAAACAGCCATCCGGCGGAGGTCAGCGTGACGGCCGCGATCAGGGCCATCGGCCAGAACTGATCGATCAACAAATGGAATGGAGTGCCTTCGAGGAACGTGCCCCGCACCACCACCATGAAGTAACGCAGCGGGTCGAGGTAGGTCAACGTTTGCACCAACGGTGGCATGTTCGCAATCGGGGTTGAGAATCCCGAGAGGATGATCGCAGGAACAAGAAACAAGAACGCGCCCAGCAAGGCTTGTTGTTGGGTCACAGCCAGCGAGGAGATCATCAGGCCGATGCCGATCACGGCCAGCACAAACAGCACGACGCCGCAGTAGAGCGTCAACAGGCTGCCGTGAAAGGGAACTTCGAACCACAGGATGGTTGCCACGATGATCACGGTGGCTTCGGCGATGCCGATGATGAATCCCGGTGTCGCTTTGCCAACCAGAATTTCCCAGGGGCGATAGGGCGTGACCAACAACTGGTCGAACGTGCCTTGCTCTCGCTCGCGTGCCACCGAGAGGGCGGTGACCAGCAACGTGACAACCAGCGTCAACAACCCCACGATGCCCGGCACAATGAACCAGCGACTTTGTAGATTCGGGTTGTACCACGAGCGCACTTCCAGTTTGGCGGGTGCGCCGCTGAATCCGTGCTCAGTCGCCCAAGCCGCGTTGAACCGCTGGACGATCTGCCGAGCGTACCCCAGCGTGATCAGGGCCGTGTTGGAATCACGCCCGTCGAGAATGATTTGGATGGTGCCCTGGCCATCTCGGTGAATGTCGCGACTGAAGGTGCGTCCGATGTGCAACACCACCAACGCTTGGCGGCTATCGACCAACGGAGCGATCTGGCGATCTTCCGTGATCGTGGCCACTCGCCGAAAGTTGCCGGAACCTTCAAATCGGGCCACCAATTCGCGTGATGCCTCCCCGGAACTCTCGTTGTAAACCGCCAGTGGCACGTCGGTCACATCGAACGTTGCCGCATACCCGAACACCAACAACTGAATGATCGGTGGGGCGATGATCACGAACCGACTGCGGGGATCCTTCAGCAGAGCCAGGAACTCCTTTTGAATCAATGCGATCAGGTGGAACATGGGCAAGCCTGCTAGTGGAGTCGCTTGGGAGAGAGCTTGACCGTCAGACCGAGAAAGACGATTGCCATGATTGCCAGCGCGGCCGAATTGGGCAGGATGACGCTCCAAACGTCGCCAGCCAGAAAGGTCGTCTTCAAAAGAGTGACGTAGTAGCGGGCTGGGATCAGGTGCGTCAGCCACTGGATCGGCCAAGGCATGCTGCCAATGTCAAAGATGAACCCCGACAAAATGAAGGCGGGCAAAAACGTGGTCAGGATCGCGACTTGCCCCGCCACAAACTGGACTCGCGTCACCGTCGAAATGAACAGTCCCATACCGAGAGCGGTCAACAAGAACAGCGTGGAAGTCATCAGCAAAACCCACAGGGAACCACGCAGCGGCACGTCGAACAGCCACACTCCCATCGCGACCGAGAGCGTCAGCCCGCCCATCCCGAGCACGAAGTACGGCAGAATCTTTCCGAGCAGCACTTCCAGCATGGAGACCGGCGTCACCATCATGGCTTCCATCGTGCCGCGTTCCCATTCTCTGGCCATCAACATCGCGGTCAGCAAGGAACCGATCAGCGTCATCACCAGAGCGATGACACCGGGGACGAGGTAGTTTCGGCTGCGGACATTGGCGTTGAACCAAATCCGTTGCTGCAACGCGACCGGTTCCACCAACGTTGCCCCTTGCGACGTCACGCGGTGTTCCAGCCATTTGCCGTGCACGGCGGTGACATACCCCTCAACGATTCGAGCGGTGTTCGCATCGACACCGTTGACCGCCAGTTGCATGGTGGCCCCGCCAGGCCGTCGCAACTTCGAAGAAAAGTCTTCACGCAGATGCAAGATCGCGTCGACACGGCGTTCCATCATCGCTTGCCGCGCCGCGGGCATCCCATGGAGATAAACCGGGCTGAAGTACAGAGAGTGCTCCAACTCGGCGCAGAAGCTGGTCGTGTCCGGCGTCGTTCGCTCAATCACCAACGCGATCGGCACATGTTCTGCATCCAGCGAAACGCCGTAGCCAAACATCAGCAACAAGATCACCGGCAGCACAAACGCGATCGCCAGGGAACTGGGATCTCGCCAGACCTGCAAAAACTCTTTCCGAACGAGCCCCCGCAGTCGCATCCACGATCCGCCACGTCGAGTTGCCATGGTCAAGCCTCACCGTGGGGAATGTGGGATGACGTGGCGAACCACACATCTTCACCCTCCTGGCAGGAGGGTCCGGCGGTTTTGAAGTGCTGTGCCAGGAACGTCTTGAGAACCCCACCCGCGGCGCGGGAGGGGTCGGAAAGCGAGCGTTCAGCGAGATTTCCGGGGGAGGGCAATCCACACCGCTTCCCATGCTCGGCCCCCTCCCTCGCGTACGCCTGAACGGCGTCGCTCGACCTCCCCCAAAACTTCGTTTCGGGAGAGGTTCTCAAATGCTGAAACCCGCTAAAACGCGGCCTCGATGAACGGCACGACCTGCATGCGACAGCGTCTGGCCGCTTCGGGCTGAGGAGTGCAAATTCGCGAGACGCTAAAAATGGCTGAGCGAGAACGCAGCACGTCCTCGTTGCACGAAGGGTTTCAGTCATGATTTGCCCGCTCTGAATAGAGGCGTGCCTTCCAGGGCGTGATGACCGATGACGGCACCCGCGGCACTCCAGCCCTGGTGACGCGTTCCTCCAGCGGTGAACCGTTGACCGTGCACATATTCGGGAAAACTCCACGGATCGCCATCCATTTCCAAGGCATTGGCTCGATGGATTCCCAGCAGATACCTCCGTGCCTCGTCCTGCTTGCCTCGGGCCGCCAGGTCGGCCACATAAAACCCCGTGACCATGGGCCAGAGACCACCGTTGTGATACTCGTGCGGTTGATTCTTGAACGTGTATGAGAAACTCATCTGCAAATCACGCCAGTCCTCATCCACCGGCTGGATCACGGGATAAAAAGCGGGCATCACTGACATGTCATCGGGAACGACGCCTTCATCGATGAGGAACGCATCCACGCGGGCACGCTGCTGATCGTCGGCCACGTCCAGCAACGAAACGAGCACGTTGGCCAAGGAGTCAAACCGGTAACCGTATCCCTGCGGTGAAAAAAACGACATCCAGTGGTGATTAGCACAGTGATCGCAGGCTGCGGCCTTGCCTTTGCGGTAGAGCACTTCGTGGTACACATCATCGGGAAGCTCGTTCCCATCGTCGAACCAATAGTTGTCACGAATCACATGTTTGAGGTGAGTCGTTTTTTCTTCCAAGACGTGATCCGACGATTCATGCAAATGACGATGGACCGCACACAGGTCTTGCTGGGCTTGCAAGTAAAGCAGTTGATCGTAGAGCACATAGCCGTGGTGAATGTACTCGTCCGCCCAATCGCCGGTCTGAGGCACGTACAACAGCCCACGGTTATTGAATTCCCAGGCACCGAGGAGGAATCGCACGCGTTCCATGACCGGCAGCATGTCGTTGAGGAAGTCGTCATCGCCAGTGGCGTGCCAGTATTGGCAACAACCGATGAGGAACCACAGGTCCGCATCCACCCGCCCCGTTGTACCGCCATAGCTGACACGACCTGCCGCGGTGTCCACGTTGCTCGGAATCTCACCTTGCGGCCCCTGGTGGTGAGCCAAGGTCACCAACGTGTGGCGCAAAGTGCCCACCAACTCACGGTCCCCCGTCATCAAGGCGGCAAGCCCCATGATCACTCCGTCCCGCGCCCACACTCGACGGTAATTGTCACGCAGCGAGGGACTGGCCAGAAACCCATCTTCGCTGCTGCACTCGCGCAACAACGCGATCGCGCGGTCGTAACCGTCACTGAGAAGTGCTTCGTTCGTCTGTTGCTCGTTCATGATCGTGATCCTGCTGCGGCGGTTCCAAGTGAAATCTCGCTCATTGGAGATTCAATCAACTGAATGAAGGCCTCTTCCATGGTCGGATTGGGATTGGACTGGTTCGCTGATTGATGTTTGATTTCGGCGGGAGTGCCCAGTGCTAGGATTTCGCCCGACATCATGATGGCCATGCGGTCGCAGTACTCGGCTTCTTCCATGAAGTGCGTCGTGACCAACACCGTGACACCGGATGCGGCCAGCGAATTGATGCGATGCCAAAACTCTCGCCGGGTCAGCGGATCAACGCCGGACGTTGGCTCATCCAGAAACAGAATCTCGGGTTCATGCATCAACGCACAAGCCAACGACAAGCGTTGCTTGTAGCCCAGTGGCAGGCCGCCGCTGTTGTCGTCCGCGATCGCCTGCAGCTCAAACTCATGCGTGGCCCATTCCATTCGTTCCCGTCGACGACTGCCACGCAATCCGTAAGCACTGCTGAAGAATCGCAGGTTGTCAGCGACACTGAGCGTGCCATACAGCGAAAACTTTTGAGACATGTAGCCGATCTTGGCACGAGCGGTCGCGGCGGCTTTGCGAACGTCGACCCCTGCGACTTGCAAGGTTCCGCCCGTGGCAGGGAGCAAGCCACAAAGCATCCGGAACAACGTCGTCTTGCCGGCACCATTGGCGCCCAGCAAGCCAAAGACTTCGCCGGGCGCGACATCAAACGTCACTCGCTTGACCGCATAGAAATCGCCGAACTGACGCTCGACTTCCTGAACCTTGATCAGCGGCTCAGGGACATTCGCCTTCGACTTCTCTCCGGATGGGTCGAGTAAAATGAGGGGAGGCCTCTTTGATGGAACCTCGACTGCCGAGGAACGTTCGCGGCGTTCATGAAGCATCGCGATGAAACCGTCTTCAAATCGTGGCGGCACCGCGGTGATGGATGCATTGGGATCATTGGGAAACCACTTTTCGACGGACGCATCCACGTTGCCTTCCACAATCAAGCGGACGGAGTCACCTTGGATCACCGCGTCGGTCACGCCTGCTTGGCCAGCCAACTGCTCTTGGACGTCACGGTTTTTGCGACCTGGGATTTGCACTTGAAAGGCACGCCCGGTCAAAGGCTCGCTGAACTGAGTGGGCGGTCCCTGTCCCAGCAGTTGCCCTTCGTCCAGCATGATCACTTCGTCACAACGTTCGGCTTCATCCAAGTAGGCCGTGCTGAGCAGCACCGTGGTGCCCTCTTCACGCACGAAGCGTTCGACGATCGTCCAAAGTTCTCGCCGTGAGACAGGATCGACGCCGACGGTGGGTTCATCCAACAAGAGCAGTTGCGGTGGATGAATCAACGTGCAGGCCAAACCGAGTTTTTGCTTCATGCCGCCGGACAATTTCCCCGCCAGTCGGTTGGTGAACGGGGCCAGACCGGTCATGTGCATCAACTCGGTGAATCGCGTCGGTCGAACGTCGAGCGGAACCCCTTGAAGATCGGCGTACAGATCCAAGTTTTCCTGGACCGTTAAATCCTCGTACAGACCGAACCGCTGTGGCATGTAGCCCACCGTGGCTTGGACCTGCAATGATTGCCGGGCAGCATCGAGTCCCAGCACGGTGACCGTTCCACGATCCGCCTGCAGAATCCCGGTGGCCAGTCGCATCACTGTGGTTTTGCCGGCACCATCGGGCCCAATCAGTCCGGTGATCTTTCCTGTGGCGACACTGAACTGCAAATCACGCAGCGCTGTGACGGTCCGCTTTCCCGCCTGGAAGTTCTTTGTCACATCGTTCAAATGCAAGGCGACTTCGCCGCGGTTGGGCGACGAAACAACGAGTCCTTCGCTGCTCATGGTCGCGTCACAATGCTCGTGCCATCGGGCTCCACTTCGTTGGCTTCGTCGACCGTTTGGTTGAGCGGGATCTTGACCGTCGCAGGCATCCCCAGCCGCAATTCATTGTCGGGATTTTTGACGAAGACACGAACTTGATAGACCAACTTGGTCCGCAGTTCACTCGTTTCGACGGGCTTGGGGGTGAACTCGGCTGACGGTGAGATGAACCCGATCCATCCCGGGTAACCTTTGTCTGGAAAGCTGTCCGTGACAACGGTGGCGGTCATGCCTTCGGCAATCTTGCCCAGGTCGGACTCCGATACATAGGCTCGCACCCAAAGGGGATCGTTGAGTGCCATCGTGAAGACCGGTTTCAGCGGTGATGCCATGTCGCCCACTTCCAGGATTCGGGTCTGGATAACACCGACAGACGGCGCGTATAGCGACGCATCATCCAAATCATGTTCTGCCTGTGCCAGTTCCGCTTCATAGCGTTTGAGCGTCGCCTTGGCTTCGGCGATGTCCTCCTCTCGAGGACCAGCGAGGACCAAGTCCGCCACCGCTTGCAGCGATCGGATGCTGGCTTGGATCGAATTGTATTCCGCCAGGGCATCGTCGACTTCTTGTTGCGAGGCCGCGTTGGATTTCAGAAGTTTGCGAAGCCGTGCGATGGTGCGTTCTTTGTCGACCGCGGTTGCCTGGGCTTCCTCGACATCCGCAAGCGCCTTGGCAATTTCTTCCTTTCGCGACCCCGCTTCGAGTCGGGCGACGACCTGCTTCTGCGCGTCGACGATGGCCTGGGCGCGAGCAACGACATGCTCCAGTCGCTCGGTGTTCAACTTGGCCAGCAACTGACCGGTGGTGACACGGTCGCCCTCTTCGACCTTCAGTTCCGCGATTCGCTCGCTCCCGTTGATTGCCAACTCCACTTGGCGAACTTCAACGTTGCCGTACAGAACGAGTTCGCTGGTCCCCTGATGATCCTGCCCAGAACGCCAGTACCAATAGCCTGCTGCAATGCCACTGAGCACACCGGCGAAGAGGATGGAACGAATGAGTTTTGGCATGTTCTTGGGTCCCAGATTACGAGTCGTCATCGGAACCATGAAGCTCGATGGAAAGGCACTCGAGGTCGGATTGGCGTTTGCCCCACCTCTTTTCGAGTTCCGCAATCTTTATACCGGGACCTGGGCTCAGCGGCCAAACAAGCGGCGATGAACCTCTCATCCGCTCCCATCCCCCGTAAAACGTGTGCCCAATCGCGCACCAAGCTTGGTTGCCAATCGCGGACGCCGTGTCGGTCAAAAAGTCGATGAGCGCGCGGTCAGTGTGTCCATTCCGCACACAGACGGTTCGCGTTTGTCTTCCATGCTCCCGTCCTGGTCTCGCGAATCGCTCCCGTCCTGCGTCCGCTATCGGAGCATCCCTTGACTCAGCGAAATCTTTCGCTTTCAGACGACGCGTTTGGATTTCAGATGGCCCGCTCTTCCAGTGCTACCCCTACCGCTGTTGAACTGCAAATTTTGCGGGTGCTGTGGGAACACGGTGCCTGCGGTGTGGGTGTGATTCACGAGCACCTGTCTCGTGAACGAGGCACCAACTACTCGACCACCATGAAAATGTTGTCGGTCATGTTGGGCAAAGGCCTGGTCAAGCGAGACGAAACGCAACGTCCCCATTTGTATCGAGCGGCTTGGAGCCGCGAGCGAATGGGCAAGGGCTTGCTAAAAGATTTGGCGACCAAGGTGTTTGAAGGATCCGTGTCGAGCTTGGTTCTCAACGCACTTTCGAACAGCAAGGCAAGGCAAAGCGACATCGAAGAGATCCGTCAGATCCTCACTGAAATGGAGAATCGCAGCGATGAATAGTTGGATGGAATCCACTTGGGCAACACAACTGGGATGGGTGTTGCTCAACAGCGTTTGGCAATTTGCATTGATCGCGATCGGCATTGCCGCCATTCGTTCTTTACTGCCAGACTCAGCCAAGCGACGTCATCGTTTGGCGTGCTTGGGAAAGCTGGCGATGGGGCTGTGTCCGTTGGCAACATGGCACACCCTGTCGAGGTCCATCGACTCTGCGACCATGATGAGCAACCTGCCAGTCCGGTTGAGTTCGAGTCAAGCTGGCATCTGCGGGTGTTGGTGCCCGGTTGGCTCGCTGGGATGGCGATGTTTTCTATTCGACCGATCTTGGGTTGGTGGTCGCAGAGAAAACTATTGAGCGATGCAACGAGCGATATCCCAGATCATTTGGCTGAATCGATTGAGCGAGCATTGAACCGAGTCGGTCTTCAACGCGCCGTGCAGTTGCCGGATGGGCTGGCATGATGATTGATCCGGTTGGCGGCGTTGCCGACCTTTCACCACATGATGACACATCGTTCCGATTCAGCCTGTTGATTGAGTCAGCCGGAACGCGATCGCATCCGGTTCGTCTCCGGCAACCGTGGACCAATGCCCACCGGCTGAACGCTGCATCTGCGAAACGAATTCACTCAACCGGCTGGATGGCGACGGGTTACTGCGAGAGTGGAGCAAACTCGAGTTCGCCGTCGACGTCCGCATCGCTGGTCGGGCCGGCGTGATTGCCTTGGGCGTCTTGCGTGTTGAGGTAGTCGCTCAGGTTGGCGTCTTGGTCCGCCGGAATGTTGTCCGGCTCCACGAGACCTCCCACTTGTGACCTCTCGTTTGCCAATCGCATCCAGCCGACACTGCCGGGAGGAATCATGGCGTCGTGAACCATGGCCATGGGTTTGGCGGTGACGTACTCGGGGTTGCGGCAGGCACGGTTGCATCCGGAACAACGTTCGCACGGACGGCTGCCTCGCCAAAACATCAGCTCATCCAAACAGCTTCGCGACGCGACGAAAACGCGATCACCGGGTTGGATCTGATAGTTCGTCGCCGTGTTTCCCATTTGAACGATTTCGCGGTAACAAACCGGCAAGGTGACGCGGCATTCACAGGGATCGGTTGGCCGAGCCAACAGGATTTGGCACGGATTGGCGCTGGACGTCAAACCGCCCGCTGACACGATCGCATCGAGCACGGTTTCTGAGCCGGACAGCGGATACGCCCCCGGGGCGTTGACTTCACCCAGCACATAAAAGCGATCGACTGGTTCGAGAAGCCGAACGTTGACTGCGATGGCGTCGCAATCCTCGGGCATCGGTTCTGACCGGTTCGATTCCGAACCTTGTTCGCTGGCTGCTTGTTCGCTACGTAATTGTTGGCAGTCGGATTCCTGCTGACGAATCTGGTGAGCGATCTGTTGCTCGATGAGTGATTCCGCCTGCTCGAGATCGCGGCCGGCCACGATGACGCGTCCGTAAGGCCCCAAGTCCAAGGTTCCGTCCGCCAAGACGACTTGGTCGGCCGGCAATCGCAGGTCGCGTTCCAGATTGATGGGCTCGATCAACAGAGCATCCCCCGGCTGCAAGGCTCGCGGTGGCAAGACTTGCTTGGCATTCTCTCGAGCGATTCCGCCAGGGATTCGAGAGGCATTGAGCACCTCCTTTGCTTCGCTGGTGAGCGTCGCGCCGGACGGATACAGCGATAGCCCCAGCGTGCTGCAACCGGTGCTGGCCATTGCGAGCAAGCAACCAAGCGTGAACAGAATCTGATGACCAGAACAACTCATCCTATTACCTCTTGCCGTGGAATCCTTTCCCTACGAACAATCGGCTCAAAGAACAGAACTGGCGTGACTGATTCACGAAGACCGTGGTGATCATCACAACCCGCAAACCTCGCCGCGGTTCAACGTTCACGCGAATCAATCAGCGTTTTCGAACGCAAGCAGACTTAAGCAGGTCGGCAGGAATGATCGGGTAGAACCATGTGAGCCGTTTGGGCGTTAGCCCCGGTTGGACGTGGAAGCAACCACGCTTGCCAAGACATTTCAAATGCCGAAAGACTCCTGCCGACCTGCTTAAAATCCGCCGTCTACGCCATCGACGGCGCCGGCGGTGATTCCCGTCAGAATCAATCGTTGGCCTTCGCGAAGAAGGAATCGAGCCGTTTCTTCGCGGAATGTTTCGACAGGACGCAGTCGCACGATCGGATTTTGAGTGGATCCCATCACGGCCACGACCAGCGTCCGGTCGCGAAGCAATTCCGAGACGCTGAGGATCGCGGAAGTGGGAAGAAGCGAGCGAAGAGCGTACTCTTGTGCCAATTGGGTAAAGTTTGCTGCGATGTCGCGATAGTCACCCGTCGCAATCAACGCGTTCAAATCCAATCGCCCGCTCCGCAAGTAAACCTTGCCATCCGCTTGCACGAGCGCGTTGTCCGACCCCAGCCAGAACTCATCCAGCACGACGACTCCTTGGCCAAGGATGCCTTTGGCTTCGCCCACATCGAACGACTGGTTGGCCAGCGAGATCGGTCCAAGGAAACGCGAGGCAGCAAGCAACCCTGGCACCGCCGCACCGCGAGTGTCGCCCAGCTTGAAATCAAAGCGTCCGGACAAATCATCGATGGATTGAATGGATTTCCCACGCAGTGAAATCTCGCCAGAAATTTCACCGCTGGCCAGTGAACTGGATCGACCAAGCTGATCCGTCAACCGAACGATGTCCATTCGCCGGGTCTTCCAGTGGCTGGTCAGGTCGACACCGCCAGAGCGGCCCGACGAAAGTAGCAAACCGCCTTCCAATTGCCCTCCTCCAACGCGGGAACGCACCGAGGGAAAGTCGACGCTCCATTTGGATGATGGAAAATCCGCGGTCGCAACGATCGAACTGTGAGCGTTGCCAGCGGGAAGGCCGTAGATGTCCAGGTCTCGTCCATCGACGTTACCTCGCACCCGCATCGACTCGGTGTGTCCGGTGACGGTCGTCTTGCCAGACACTCGTCCAGCAAAGCTGTTCGCGGTCTCGCCAATGAACCACAGTCCGCGTTTCAAATCCACGCGGGATGCCACCAATCGCGTGTCGAATCGCGGGTGAATCCGTCCGTCGCCATCAACTAAATAAACCAGTCCATGCAGGCTGACGGAACCGTCCGCGTAGTCGCCTCTGAGAGACTGAATCCGGAGCACGTCGTTTTCAATTCGGCCAGCCAATCGAAGTTTTCTTGAAAGCGGCTGAGCACGATACTTGAGCTGCGACAGCTCGAGATCGATCGTGGTGTCCGGAATCGTTGTGTCTGGAATCACAGTGCCTGGTATCACTCTGCCAAGTCCGCTTGGTGATGCGAAGTTGACCGAGACATTGCCGGTTGCCTTTCCGGTCAGCCCCATCTTTCGACGTGCCAACAAATCAACCAACGCGTCCAACGACACTCCATCAAACTTCAGTTGTGACGCTTGGAGTCGTGCGGGCAAATCATTCCACTGATCCGAAGCAACCAGTTGTGCGGTGGAGTTGCCTTGGACGGTTCCGCCGAAGAGGTCGCCGTTCAAATCGAACTGGAATTCACCTTGGTTGGCGGAAACGTTCGCGGTCAAATCACCGATCGAAGCATCGCCCAGCATGATGGACGAAGCAATCAACTCCGCCGACCCGCGATGCGCAACCGGATCGGTGAGTTGCTTCAAAGGGACTTTCCAATCGATCACGCCGGACAGCGTCGATGCGATTTTGAGTTCAATGGAGTCTGAAACAGGAAGTCGTAGCTCAGGTCGAATGTCGCGAAAATTGAGATCCACGACGAGGTCTTCTTGGTCGCGGCGAGGCACGGTTGCTTGGCCGGAGACTTGACCGCCGAACAAGGTGGCGGTCAGCGATGTCAATTCAAAAGCGGTCTCAGTGAATTGATATTCGGACTCGACACGATGCACCTTGAAGCGTGCGGGGAGATCGGAACTTTGCCGCCGCGGAGTGAGAGCAAAGTTGGTTGGCGTGAAGCGAACATCGTGTTCGAATGAGCCGAGATCGACTCCTGCCACTTCGATCGATGGAGACGCCAGTGAACCAGCGATGTTCCATTGCAGTTGTTCCGCCCGGTCGCTCAGTTCGCCTGTCCCTTGGATTCGAAAATCAAGTTTGCCCTGAACGAGTCCTTCTTGTTCGGATGCTTCAGAGGCGGCGATCCATTCGGACACCTGCCCGATCGGAAGGTCGTCCGCGGCCACCTCAAAGGAGAACGGTCCATTGCCGGTCAGCGGAAGATCCGCTTGGCCGATCATCCGAACGGCGGAGGGATTGGACGTCGGTGTTGTTTGTAGATCGATCTTGTCGGCTCGCAGACGACCGTCTCGCATGACCACTTTGCCGACCTTCAAATCCGCCGGCGGCAATCCACCAAGTTCCAGGGCGTCGGCTTGAAGGGTTCCCTCCAAGTCGTAGCTGGCGATGTCGTCGATACGGTGGATGGGAGCTCGAAACTGCACGACTCCGGAGAGCTCACCATCCTTCGGGAGCATTGGCTCGTAGGACGGGAACAAAGAAGCGACAAGTTTTGTGATGGGGGCGAGCGAGATGTCGTCCACCTTCAACTTTGCGGACACGTCACCTTGGGGGACCAATTCAAGTGATCCGCTTCCTGTGAACTCGCCTTTCGTTGGATCGTTGGAAGTCTCGCTTGATTCGACGGTCGAGCCGGTCAATGAACTCAGCGTCGCAACGCCATCGCGATAGCTGACCGTGGTTCGCAGATCGAGAAATCCGAAACGGTCGACGACCAAGCGTGAACTGCTCAGTGTTCCATCGAAACGGTAGGCGGCCCCGTCGGTGAGGGAGGTCCATGGAACGCCGACATCAAACTGCACCGTCACGTTGCCTTCCAACGGGATGCCAAGATCGATCCCGATGGATTTCAGTCGCTCGGACAGTTTGGCGACATCGATCTCACGAAACTCCCATCGGCTTTCCCAATAGCGATCCGCGGGGGCCGCGTTTTCTTGACGTGCAGGTGGCTGACGTGCAGGTGGCTGGACTGCGGGGGGTTGCTGGGCTGAAAGTTGTGCGGCAAAGGCAAGCGACGAAAACACCGTGACGACGCCAATGACGATGCACGTGCGCAATCGTCCGGCCGAACTTAGGCGGCACATGGCGGGCGGCGGATCGAGGCGATTCCCGGACACTTTGGCTCCATCTTTCGTAGTTCATGCCATTTTGAACCGCAGCCTACAAAAAGTTCGCCGCCGGATGCCAACGGAATCTGGCGGATTCGAGCGGATCTGAGACGCCAGCATCTGCCGCGATTGGATGCCGTCCAGTCCGCCTGCCACGGGGCAAATCATGGGCCCAACGGTGCTTTCCGGACAGGCATTTCTCATGCATTGCTGTCCGAGAAGTGTAGAAACCTGGCCAATGTTGCGGGGTTCCACTCAATGTCCGAGCGGCATCGTTCGGCCCAAGTCGGGATCACCGACGGCTGATGGACGCCGTTTGGATGCGGCAAAGGGCAGTTTTGTATCGATCCAAACATCGCTTCACCAACCGGCCGCCGACTTCCCTAAACTTTCTGTCGTGGCCCGATGGGCTCGCGGTGCAACGAAGCCCCCGTGATTTCTTTTCGAACAGTCTTTTCCCAGGATTCCTACCGATGACCGGTTTTCAACGTTACTTGGTCGTTCTTTTGTCGCTCGTGTTGTGCGACTCCATTGTCGATGCCGAAGACTGGAGTCGCTTTCGCGGACCGAACGGATCGGGAGTCGCAACCAGCAGTGAACCGGTTCCGGTTCGCTGGAGCCCAACGCAGAACGTGCAGTGGAAGGTGGCTCTTCCCGGAGCAGGCGTCTCCAGCCCCATCGTGGTCGGCGATCGAGTCTTTGTGACCTGCTACTCCGGTTACGGGCTCGATCGAGCCAATCCTGGCGACATCACTGATCTGAAACGACATCTCGTTTGCATCGACGCCAAGTCAGGCGAAATGATTTGGGAGAAATCGATCGATGCGGTTCAGCCCGAGGATCCTTACACGGGTGCAGGCGTGCCTTCGCACGGTTACGCCTCTCACTCACCGGTGTCGGATGGTGAAAACGTGTACGTGTTCTTTGGAAAGACCGGTGCGTTCGCGTTTGATTTCGATGGCAACCAATTGTGGCACACCCCACTGGGAACCGAATCCGATCCGCACCGTTGGGGTTCTGCGTCCAGTCCTATTCTGCACGACGACAAAGTCATCGTGACCGCGTCTTCAGAAAGCCAAGCGCTCGTGGCCCTCGACAAAACGACAGGCAAACAACTTTGGCGTCAGGAAGCCAAGGGCTTGGATAATTTGTGGGGCACACCGGCGCTCGCGAAAACGGAAAGCGATGAGCTGGAACTGGTCGTGGGAGTCCCTGGCGAGATTTGGGGAATCAACCCTGACAACGGCAAACTTCGCTGGTTCGCTCAGGCGGGTGAATCGGACCAAGCCAACACCAGCGCGATCGTGGACAAGGGCGTTGTGATTGTCGTGGGCGGTCGAGGCAGCGGATCGATGGCGGTTCAACCGGGAGGCCAAGGGGACGTGACCGATTCCCATGTGGTGTGGACCGGTTCCGACGCAGGCCGATTCGCGACGCCGGTTGCATACAATGGCTATGTTTATTCGGTCGCGAGCGACGTGCTCTCCCGCACGAACACAGAGACCGGCGAAATGGAAGATCGAGTTCGCTTGTCAGGTGGAAGCCGCAGTTCAAGCGGTGGACGCGGAGGCTCGGACTACGCGTCGCCGATCGTGGCGGACGGGAAGTTCTATTACGTCAAAGGCAACGGCGACATGTTTGTGGTTGATGTGCAGGATGAACTGAAGCAACTCGCGGTCAATCGCACCACGACCGAGACAGAGTCATTCAGCGGGTCACCCGCGCTGAGCAACGGCAAGTTGTTCGTCCGATCGAACAAGCATCTGTACTGCGTCGTTGCCGGTCCCTTCGATGAATCGGCCGATCCGGCCCCCGCCACCGAAGCAGCCGACTCCAATGAGACCGCACAGCGCGGCGATCGAGGCCGTGGTGGCCCAGAAGGACGTGGCGGTCCCGGAGGTTTTGGACGCGGCGGATTCGGCAACCGAGGTGGTGGCGGTGATCGTGGCCGAGGCGGCGGACGCGGAGGCCCCGGCGGTCAACGCGAAGACAGCCGTCCCGATCGCCCTCAGCGACCGCCGTTGGAAGAAGCCACCAACCACTAAACCGTCCCTGGGCGGTGCCCAGGGCTATGATGTTCATGGCCTTGGGCCAATCAAACCAATCGACAAAACGCAACTCGGTCGGCCCAGCGGCATCACGGCGTGATCCCTCGCTGGGCACCCACCCAGTGATCGTGAAGTGGTGTGTTTTGAACTTGACTCGTAACCAGGAACCCAATCGATGAAACGCAAGACAGCCAACCAATTCGACCAACGTCTCCTCGATCTTTATGACGATTTCGCCCACGGGCGACTGACTCGGCGTGACTACATGAAGGGATTGGCCGCATTCGCGGTTGGCGGCGTCACGGTCGAAGCACTCGAAGAAAGCCTTTCGCCGAACTACGCCTGGGCCGAGCAAGTTCCCGCCACGGACCCGCGAATCAAAGCGGAAACGATCACGTATGACTCGCCTCAAGGCGGCGGGCAGATCAGTGGTCTGCTGGCCCGTCCGGCGACCGGCAACAAGTTCCCAAGTGTCTTGGTGATTCACGAGAACCGGGGACTCAATCCGTACATCGCCGATGTCACGCGTCGCTTGGCTGTTGCAGGTTTTCTGGCCTTTGCTCCGGATGCTCTGTCACCGCTGGGCGGCTACCCCGGCAACGACGACGATGGACGTGCGATGCAGGCTCGCCGCGACCGTGGCGAGATGACGGAAGACTTCATTGCCGCGGCCAAGCTGCTCGACACGCACAAGCTTTCGACAGGGAAAGTTGGTGCGGTTGGGTTCTGTTTTGGGGGAGGCGTGGTCAATCAACTGGCCGTCCGCTTGCCCGACGTGCTCGACGCTGGGGTGCCGTTCTACGGCAGCCAACCGGACGCCGCCGACGTGGCCAAGATCAAGACGCCGTTGTCGATTCAAAACGCGGAGCTTGACCGCCGCATCATGGCCGGCGCAGAAGCTTTCAACGAAGCCCTGGCAGCCAACGAGGTGCCTCACGAGTCACACGTTTACCCCGGCGTCAATCATGGTTTTCACAACGACACGACCCCACGCTACGACGAAGCCGCCGCCGAACTGGCTTGGAAACGAACGCTGGCATGGTTCAACCAACATCTGAAGGCGTGATGGCACAAGAAGTGAGTCGTTTGGGCGTCGGTCCGACGACAAGGCGTCAGCCACCTTCCGAATCCCCGTACGACGGTCTTCCAAGACCGTCGACCACCACGACATCACAATCCGAACGCGTCAGCGAGGGACCACACGGCATCCCCCCACGACGGCCCCGTCCGGGGCGACCATTTGTTTCTCGGCATTGGTCTCGGGGCTTCCGCCCCGAGCTAAGTGCGACGGCCCCTCCGGGGCGAGGGCGTGGAACCAAGCTCGCCTGTGTGGCTTGCTTGAAGCGTCGCCATCAGCGCACAAAAAAAACGACTCCGGAAAGCCTGGCTTTCCGAAGTCGTTTGGGGTGCTCGTCGTTCGCAGAATTGTTGTGCTCAGTGCGGTTCGTTCGAGGACGAATTATCGCGAGGCAACTGGTTGCGTGTAGATCGCGTGCTTGGCGTTGCCACCGGCTCGCAAGTAAGCCACCAAGTCAGCGATCTCTTCGGCCGTCAGGGTGTCCAACAAACCGTTGGGCATCATGCTGACCTGGGATTCTCGCGTTTGGATGACGCTTTCGCGGTCCACTTGAGCCAACGACGATGGGTCCAACATGTTGGTCATCACGTTCAAGACCTGGCCGTGCATGTTGATCACGCGGCCGGTGATGATGTCGCCGTCTTCGGTCAAGAACTGAGTGGAGCCATACTGATCGCTGATGACTTTGCTGGGTTCGATGATCGAAACCAACATGTCATGCGGGCTGTACTTGCCACCGGCACTGGTCAAATCAGGACCGAGGATGCCGCCCTGCAGCCCCATGCGGTGACACTTGTAGCAGGTCGCGGCTGCGAACATGGCTTTGCCGTTCGCAAAGTCAGGACGATGACTCTCATCGCTGACGACATCGACCAGATCCTCGACCTTCCATTCCTTGACGAATTCACGAGGTGGCCCGGCGGGAGCCTCGTCCGTTTGCTTTGGCTTCGCAAGCACTTCGACGAGTGATTTTTTGTCCGCATCGGACAAGCCATCGACCGTGACCTTTTTGATGTTGTCCAAGAAACCGCCGAACGACATGCCACCTCGAGCGGTTGCCATTTCATTGAACCACGCCAAGTACTGGCGACGCAGATCCATGTTCCAGCCTTCTTTGGCCGCTCGCAACGCCATCGCGTAGTGAATCTGGCTCTCTTGGCTGGGCGAATCTTCCAGAGCAGCCACAACGGCGGCGGTCGAACCGGGCACGTTGAGGTAAATCGCCATGATTGCCAATTCGCGGTCCAGCGAATCGACGCCCGAGGGGAACTGACCTTGGATCTTGCCGATCAACACGTCGCGTTGAGCCGCATCGAAGTCACCCAACCGCATCGCGACCAAACCAGCCGCACGCAGGAAGTCGATCTTTTGACTGGCGGTGAGCGTCTCGAGGTCAATCGAAGCCAACGCTTTGACCGCATCGGCTTGATCGGCTTTGTCACCGGTGCGAGCCAAAGCGACGACGCCGAGAATCTTGGCTTCACTGTCAGTCTGGCTCAGCACGGTTGCTTTCCAAGCCGCAGGCGAACGGTGTTCCAAAGCAATCCGAGCGGCGAAACGAATCGCACGGTCGTCGTGGCTCAGGTTTTCGATTGCCAACTGGATCGCGTCCTCTGCACTGACGGGAAGATCTTCGTCATCCACGTGCAGTGCTTCGATGCTTTGACGCAGTTCACGAAGCTGCTTGGCTTCGTCTGACAAAGCAATGACCTCTTCCGCTGCGTTGGCAGCGGCGATGTCACCGGTGTACTTGATCCGGTACAGACCACTTTGCGTGCCTCGTCCGCCAATCGCAAAGTACAACGCGCCGTCGGGGTGAATCACCAAATCGGTCACGGGCAGGGGAGCAGCGGTGGCGAAGGTTTCGTAGGTGCCGCTGTAGCTGGATCCGTCTTCGGTCAAATGAACCGCGTGGATGTTGCCGTAGCTCCAATCGGAAATGAACAGAGCGTTTTCGTACTTCTTTGGGAACTTGGCTCCGTAACCGAACACGATGCCGGTTGGCGAACCAGGGCCAATATCCACGGCGGATCCGAACGAGTCCGGGTAGTAGGCAGGCCATTTGCCGGTGCCGTTTCGCCATCCGAATTCGGAACCGCTGATCACGTGATTGATTCGTGTGGGACGGTACCAAGGTGTGCCGACGTCCCATTCCATGTCGGCGTCGTATGTGAACAGCTCGCCTTGACGGTTCAGGGCGATGTCATAGGGGTTTCGGAAACCGGTCGCGATCAATTCCACTTCGCTGCCATCCGGGTTCAGCGAGCAGATGAATCCACCGGGTGCCATCCGGTTGGCGTTGTGACCGCGAGCATCGGGCATGCGACCGAGCAGGTGATCCTCTTCCCAAACCTTGGGCACTCGCGAGTGAGCGATTTTTTCAGGCAGGTTGGTGTTGTTGCCTGCGACCATGACGATGCGTTTGCCATCGGGCGTCACGAGCAACGCGTGCGGGCCATGCTCACTGCCGCCATTGAGCGGAATGATGTGTTCCTTTTTGTCGTACTGATCGTCGCCATCGGTGTCGGTCAAACGCCACAGTCCACAGGGCTGGTCCCGAGCGTTGACGTTGGCGTAGAGCGAACCGAAAGCGCACAGCAACCCTTGGGCACCGACGAAATCGATCTCGAGTTTTTCGACCTTGGCTTCGCCCGAGCTCATGTCGATCCGGAACAGCCCGCCGGATTGGTCGCAGGCAATCAATCGGCCTTTGGGATCAACGGTCAGGCTGACCCACGAGCCTTCTGAGTCCGCGGCGACTTCGTGCAGCAATTCCACTTCGAAGCCTTCGGGGACTTTGAATTGCTCGGGGGGAGTGACGCCCAAACCGGCGGCCGAAACGGTTGAAAGTGAAAGTTGGCCCAATCCGAGCACGCCACACAGGGCGCCCAGCTGGACGATGGACGACGTGACCGAGCGAAGAAGCCGGGGCAACGAGTTTCCCGCGTGCGTGCTCGCAAAACCGCGGGCTGACGTGGAAGAACGGAGGGATTTCATGGGCGAAACATCTGCCGGGGGGAAGGGGGAGGGTGGGCGCGGTCACAGACCGCTTCCGCGAGCCGCCGCTCTCCAAGACCGCTCGCTGGGGAACGCTCGTTGGCAGGCTGCTCGCGAAAGTCCATATATTAACCGGCAGCCAACGGTATCGCCAACCAACACGCCAAAGATCTTCCCCGCCCCGGATGGGCCGGCGTGGAGGATGCGGTTTGTCCTCGCTTGCGTGTCGGGTTGTTGCTGGGGCGACGGTCTTGCAAGACCACCGTACGGGGGGATGCGGGATTGAGAGAGGAAATTGACAATTGGAAATTGGAAAATCTGAGCGGATCTGGAAGGTGGGTGGCACCTTACGGATGCACTGCAATCCTCGCCCCGGATGGGGCCGGCGCTCTTAGCTCGGGGTGGAAGCCCCGAGACTGGTGCCAGAAATCAAACGGTCGCCCCGGATGGGGCCGGCGTGGAGTTGGGGGCGTCCCTCGCTCACGCGTCGGGTTGTGATTGGCGGATGCAGAAGGATCTGGAAGGTGGGTGGCACCTTTACGGCTTTACGGCTTCGCTGCATCCTCGCCCCGGATGGGGCCGGCGTTCTTAGCTCGGGGTGGAAGCCCCGAGACTGGTGCCGGAATACAAACGGTCGCCCCGGATGGGGCCGGCGTGGAGTTGGGGGCGTCCCTCGCTCACGCGTCGGGTTGTGATTGGCGGATGCAGAAGGTGGGTGGCACCTTACGGCTTTACGGCTGCCTTACGGCTGCACCCGGGCAAGACGCCAGCACGTGTCCCAGCGAAGTGCCCCGAACAGGGGTTCACCTCCGGGTTTGGGCTCGACACGCCGACCGGTGGCTTGATACAGGCCATCTGGAGCGTGGTTTTTGCCACGCGTTCTCATTTGTTTGGTGTTGGTGTCTGCCATGAATACTTGGATCGGTATCCCATTTCTGTCCGCCTTTATGTTTGTCATGGGAGGCATTCTGGTTGGGCATTTGCTCTGGTATCGCGACCGCAGTCGCGACGTGAACGCCATCAAAGATGCAGAGAAAAAGTACGCGAAAGCCAAAGCGGTGGCTCGCAGTCGCAAGCATCACTTCCTGGGCCTGCAAGGCGACGTCGATTCGCTGCAATCCAGCCGTGACGAGCTGCAGGCCGAAAACGATCAACTGCGTCAATGGTTGAAAGACCAAAAGCAATTGACCCAGGGTGCCGAAACCGAACTGGGGCATCTGCGAGCCGAACACAGCCGCTTTGAGTTGGCCACCCAAGACGCCGAAAAAGCTCGCGATGCGGTCCACGAATCGCTGCAACAAGCCGAGCAAGAAATCGAGTCGCTGCGTTCTGCTCTGGCAGACAACGAAACTCGATTCGAAGAATCGGCTGCCAAGATGCGTGAGCTCGCCGAAACCGCCAATGCCACCGGCGACGAGTTGGCCAACCGTGAGAAGCAACAGGAATTCCTGAAGCAAGCCAACGAGCAACTGAAAACGCAAAACGAAGAACTGCAAAGTCAGATTGAAGTGACCCGCGGCGAAGTCTTTGCGGCCAACGAAGCACTCAGCTCGCTGCAGCAACAACAAACCACGTTGCAATCCGAACAACAGCACACCCACAGCCAGTTCCAGCAAATCCAAGCGGACCTGATCGCAGCCAATGAAGAAATCGATTCGCTGACCCAAGCCAACGAATCGCTGATTCAACGCATCGAAGAATCGATCACCCAACGCGACGCCGCGATTCTGCAACGCGATCAATTTGCAGCGGAACGCGAAAACGTTGCCAACGATTACGACGAAACCGGACTGCGATTCGCCGAACTGCAAACTGAATACGAACACCTTCGATCCCAACACGAAGCTGCGATCCAGGCGGCAACTCGTCACGAAGCAACCGTTCAAACGGTCCGCGAAGAATTGGAAGCTCGCACCGAAGAGGTCAGCGAACTCAAAACGGCTCGCACCCAACTGCAATCCACGCTTCAAGAACACGAACTGAAATTGCAAGCGTTGCAAGGCGAACGCGAAGAACTGGCGGAAGAACTCGACGAGCGAACGCTTCGCATTCAAGAGGCAATTGACGGCCGCGTGATCGCCGAAACGGCGTTGTCCGAGCTCGAAAAACGACTGGACCTGACCTTTGAAGACCTGAATTCCAAACTGGAAGACACGGCCTCGCAACTCGCCAGCACCGAAACCAGTCTGACCGAAACTCAGTCGCGGTTGACGTCCACCGAGGCCAAACTTTCCACCACCGAATCGGAACTGAAACAAACCCAAACGGAATTGGGTTCTGTTCAAGCCAATTGGAGCGACAGTCAATCTCTGCTGGCGGAATCGGAATCCAAGCTTTCGTCGGCCCATCAAAAGCTGACCGCTGCCGAATCGCAACTCGAGCAAACCCAAGCCGAATTGACGACGACGACATCGCGATTGGAAACCACCGAATCGTCACTGGCGGCTGCCATCGTTCAACGCGATCGACACGAGACAACGCTGCAGGAAATTCACGCTTCGACGGAACAACTGCGAAATGAAGCCAAGCAGCTCGAAGCTACCATCGAGTCCAAGGACAAAGCGATCGAGCAACTGCGAACGGACCTGCAAGAACAGCAAAGTGCTGTGACGCGTCACCGGGCGGAAATTGAACGTCTGGAATCCGTGCGTCCCGAGTTTGAAAAACTGAAGCAAACCGTAGCGGAACGCACCCACGAAACCACACGTTTGAATCAACAGTTCAAACAGCAGCAGCAACGCGAAACGCAGTTGCAAAAGGAAGTCGACGAACGCAACCAACAGGTGCAATCGCTGCGTCGTTCCCAAGAACAATTCGAAGCTCGGATCAATGAGCAAACCTCGCTGGTGCAACGCTTGACGCAAGAACTGAAGTCCACCAAGGACTCACTGCAAACCGCTCGCCAGCACGAACCCCGTGTGGCGACCATGCAGGCTCAGGTCACCGATTTGACCGCGGAACTCAAACGGGTTTCCGGCGAACTCGACCAAAGCCTCGATGCCAACGCCGAAATGCAAGAACGCATGCGAGTGCTCGAAGGCAAGTTGCACGAGAGTGCGGCGATCATGCGAGACCTCCGTCGCAAACGGGCTCACGTTCCTGTCTTGGATTCGAACGAAAACCAACGCCGCGCCGCCTAGCGTTGCAGGAATCCGTCTCGGGGCTTCCGCCCCGAGCGATGGAAGCCGGCCCCTTCCGGGGCGAAGATCATGAGCCGCACCTGTCGCATTTCGTTCCTCGCTCACCGGCCTGTTGATCGAATCCCAACCCGAAGCGTGAGCGAGGGATCGCGTGCCATTGCAACGAGCCTGTGGGTCCCTCGCTCACGCATCGGGTTGTGAACTCGAGCAAATCAACCAGCCGTCACGGTTGGTCGATTTGGCTGTAGGTTGGCCACTCTTGGCCGACATCCGCAACTCTGACGGGCAAGAGTGCTCATCCCACATGCGTTGAAACGTCGTTGACGACTCAATCGACAAGCCGGTCAGCGAGGCACCAACGCACCCTCCATGATCACATCAGCATTTCTTCGCGAATTTTGGTGAGGTAGGCCAGCATGGGACGTGGGCGGCCTTTGGCGTCGATCACGCCCGCGTGCGGGGTCAGGTGAGCGTGTTGGTCTGACCATCCATCCCACACCACCGCGTGAACGATTTGCTTGGATAGCAACGTTTGGATCAGTGGCTGCACAAATTCAAATTGAGCTTTGGCCCAGGCATCGGGGTCATCACTGATGTCTGGCGACAGCGGACGCGTTTGGATGGGCAATCGTGCTGACGCGTCTTTGCCGGGTGCACCGGCCACCGACAGCTGCACCATCAGGGGAGCATTCAGTGTCGCCCAGCGGTCAATGATTTGGCCGAACTCGACCGCCGATCGTGGATGCGTGTCACCTTCTTCGAAACCGAATCGGAAATTCAAGCCGATTCCGGCCAGCCCCAAGCCACTTCGTAGCAGAGCGTCGGCGAAATGCAGCGGGCTGATTCCCTGCTCATCCCGAGCCAGGTATTCGCCGCAGGGCTGATCCAACGACATCAACACGGGCGTGTTGGGATCGCAGCGGCGGATGGTTTGCAGGATCCCGATGGAGAACCGCATGACTTGTTCGTCATCGAACCCCAGCGGGCCGGCCACGTTCAACCCCGAGGCGGCGTTCCAAAGGTTCACGCGACCGCGAAAATGCTCGACCGTTTTTTCGACAAAGCTGATCGTCGTCGACATCAGTTTGTCAAAGTCATCGTCCAACAGCGTCAACCAATCCGGGAGCAACCCTTTGCGGTAATCAATCACGGGGCCACCGATCACACGCAGTCCCATTTGAGAACACGCCGTCAGGGCTTCGTCGACGGGTTCGTAATTGGGACGCCCGGAATCCGTTTCGATCTCGCCCCAATTGATCCGAACCGCGGCGGCATTGAACGCACGCGTGATCGTGGTTTGTTCATCGATCGAATTGCCCGCGCGACCCGACTGGATGTCGGGCGTGACTTCGGTGGCGGGCAGTGGCGGCAAGACTCCGACGGCCAACATCGTGCACAACCGGTTTTCACGACTGCGCCGATACGCGACGGACTGACTCGCGAACAAATCGCCGAGTTCATTCGACGCCAGCTCCAACGCCTCAATGGCCTCCATCGCCGCTTCGACGCACGAGGGGCTTTCGGGGGCACACTGGCTGGCATCCAAGAACCGCTTGGTGCCTCGTGTCAGCAAATCGTCGAAGCGATCGCTGAGCACCAACCCGCCGCGCTGCCACACATCGGCTTGCACTCGCACGCGGTAGCAGCTTCCTCGCGCCAATTCGACAAACAGTCGGTGGGGGTTGGCCAGGCAACGCAGGCTGCAGGTGCTGAGTTGGCGGTAGCCGATCGAGGGAATCGGGCAAGTCAGGAACAGTTTGGCGGACGTGTCGACACCACGGGTCAGGGTGAAGCGTCCGTTGGAATAAACGTTCCGAGACTGCCACGGCACACCTTCGATGCCGCACAGATACGCATCTTCCCAACGAGTCGATTCAAAGAACTCGTTCGCTGCGTCAGGGACATCAAAATGCATTTGCCCCATGGCAACCAGCGATTCAAAGACCGAACAAAATTTTATCGGGAAACGTCCGAAACGTCGCTCAGGACCATCCTGGCAACTGAGACGGTGTGACATTCCCGTGTCGCCACACCATCCTTCAGTCCCGACGCTCGTTCGAGTGATCAAAGACGCAAAATTTCAAGCGTCTGTGACAATCGAAGGACCGTCCGCGAATCCTTGCGAGCGAGAATCCAAACCAAGTGTCTGGCCCAAGTCTCGTTCTCAAGGAAATCCCGCACACACTGTGTGAACAACCACCTTTTTCCAACTCGACGGAAACAACCGAGTCGATCTCAAAAGGGGGCCGGGTGGGATGGATTGGCACGCGACCCGAGCCACTCCGCCGGCTTTCGCCTTGCGCAATCATGGTAGTCGGTTCGTCCGGCCGCTGCGAGATGGCTGGTTCCGAGCACAAGAGCGTCCGACGGGGGACGAATCACCCGTTGGGCCCCGCCAGGAAAGGTCCTCACTCTGCACCATCGCTTTCAATCGCTATCGCGTGTACCCTGTTTCGCTCGTTTTTTGAATTGCACCTTCTGAGAAGCAACACGCATGGACTGGATCGCGGAAGACCAACTCGGATCGCTCGGATTGCTGATGGGCGAGGCGGTGGAGCGTCTCGTCGATTCACACGATCAGGGTTTCGATTCCCGTGCAGCCATGCTGACGGTGAAGACTCCCACCCTGACCCAGGGCGACAACGGCGTTCGCTTTGATTTCCAGGTGGTAGGCAATCGAGAAAAGCAACAAACCGTTGCTCTCGAGATCGTTCCCCAAGTCGACGAGGACGATCCGGGAGGGGTCGGGGAATTGACCAGCGAGTGCCAATGCGGATGCGTGGCGTTCCTGCGAGACCAATCGTGCCCGCACACGTTGGCCGCGGCCTGGTGGTTGCAAGAACAAATCGCTCGGCGAAGCGGCAACGGCCAACTGATCGAATTCCTCGGTGGCCTGAAAGCCGATGCGGTCGCAGCCGGCAAGCAGTTCGTCGATGAACTGTTGCGACGAGCCAAAAATTCGCGGCCCCCATTGGCCGAAGACGCCGAGCCGACCCGATTGCAGTGGCGGGTTCGCGTCAACATGGCATCGCAAACGGCTCCGCTGACGATCACGCCGTTCGAACAGAAACAACGCAAAGGCGGCAAGGGTTGGACCAAGGGCCGCGAGGTCCGTAGCTTCGACCTGCTCGATCAGAACCTGCTGACCGATCCTCTGGACAGCAAAATCGCGTCGTTGACGTCGGTGCCCACCCACGGCGTTCACGATGACAACTACGCCATCTTCGAAGCCCTGCGGATGCTGGCAGGCCACGAGAACGTCGCGTGGGACGATCAAAACGCGTTGCCGGTGGAAATCTTCTGCAGCCAACTGCTGTTGACGCTGCAGCCGGTCGAAGTCGAAAAGTCCAACAAACCCAAAGCATCCAAGAGCCAATCGGACAGCGAAGCCCCGGCGAAGAAAACGCCTGCCAAAAAAGCAAAGAAGCGCTCGGGCAAATCGGCCAACGAACTGCTGGACAACGTGACCACCACGCTGACCATGCCAGAATCCGAACCGGAGCCCGTCCGCAGCGTTGCCCCGACTGACACCATGATCGTTGACGACCTGATCGCGGACGATGAAAAGGTCGAGGTTCAGTTTCAACCACGATTGTCGGTCGACGGAATCGACATCGATGTGCAGAAATGCGAAACCGTGGTCGGCGGATTGAGCCCGGTGGAACCGGCGATCATTTTGGCCGATGCCGAGGACGACCGAATCGTGCTGTGCACGCTGGCGGACCCGGCTGCGATTGGAATCATTCAGTTCTTGCTTCGCGGTGACTACCGCGACACGTTGCTCGATCACGCCACGGCATCGCGTTTGGCGCTGGCCGCAGGTTCGATCGATTCGCTGATCCGAGTGGAATTGCCTCCGCAACTGGCTGGCCCCATTGTGCCGGCACCGTGTGAGTTGGTGCTGCAAATGCGTCCTCGTCCCGGTGCGGGATTGAAGGTTTCACTGCGGGTGCACGAATCCCGACTGCGTGATTCGTTGGTGCCCGGGGACGCTCCCGAGTTGGTGCCGTGCTTGGCCGAAACCGGTCCGATCCGTCTGCAACGCGACTTGAAAGCCGAACTCGAAACCGCTGAAAAAACGATCCAACGTTTTGGGCTCAACCGACTGTCTCACGAGAGCACGATGGAGTGGGTCGCCCTGACCGATCACGCCGCCTTGGATTTGCTAGGTCGTTTGCACGATGCTGGCGATGAAGCCCCACGGATTGTTTGGCCCGAAGGCGAAACGTTCCGCGTGCGTGGCGAGATCACGCCGAAATCGTTGCGAATCAAAATCGATGACTCGCCGGATTGGTTCGGCATGACCGGCACCGTGACCGTCGACGGTGTCGACGTGCCGCTGCAAGATTTGTTGACTGCCGTCCGCGAAGATCGGCAACTCGTTCGAGTTGGCGATCGCCGATTTGCAAAAATCAGCGAAGCGTTCCGCAAGCGTCTGACGCAGTTGGGCGACACGCTGGTCAGCGAAAAGGGGCAACTGCGTTTGGCGGGTGCCGCCGTGCCGTTGGCTCGAGACGTGCTGGGCGACGACGTGACGCTGGAAACGACCGCAACCTGGCACCAAGCGATTGAACGACTTGATTCGCTTCAGGATTGGGCACCCGATCGCCCCGAAGGCTTGGACGCCACCCTGCGTGATTATCAGTTGGATGGTTACCGGTGGCTCGCTCGCCTGAGTCGCTGGGGAGTCGGCGGCGTCCTGGCCGACGACATGGGTCTGGGGAAAACGGTCCAGACGCTGGGCATCTTGGTGGAACGTGGCCCCACGGGTCCCGCGTTGGTCGTGGCACCGACCAGTGTCGGTGAAAACTGGGTGCGAGAAGCCGAGAAGTTCACGCCCGCGTTGACCGGCAAACTCTACCGTGATTGCGACCGCGACGAAGTCATCAAAACCTCAGGGCCCAACGACCTGTTGATCGTCAGCTATCAACTGCTGCAACGCGATGCAAAACGATTTGCTTCGCGTGCTTGGCACACGCTGGTGCTCGACGAAGCTCAGTTCATCAAGAATTCGCAGACCAAGACATCCCAAGCGATCCGAACGCTCCAAGCCGATTGGCGTCTGGGACTGTCCGGCACGCCGCTGGAAAATCACCTGGGCGAATTGTGGAGTCTGTTCCGGACACTGAGCCCCGGGTTGCTCGGTTCTTGGCAACGATTCCGAAGTCGTTTCGCGGAACCGATCGAGCGCCACAACGACGCGGATCGCCGCGAATCGCTCGCTCGCTTGGTGCGTCCGTTTGTGCTGCGTCGAACCAAAGACAAGGTGCTGAAAGAATTGCCACCGCGCACCGAGATCACGCTTCGTGCGGAATTGTCCGCTCCCGAACGCAAACTCTACGAAGACGCTCGCTTGGCTGCTCTGGCGGAACTCACCGCCGGTGGTGGTGCTCCATCGCACGAAGGTCGACGCCGTATTCAGACGCTGTCGTGGCTGACCCGACTGCGCCAACTCGCCTGTCACCCCTCCCTGGTTGAACCCAGCTGGAAGGGCACTTCGTCCAAGCTGCAACTGTTCTTGTCGCTGGTGGAAGAACTTCGTGAAGGCGATCACCGGGCACTCGTGTTCAGCCAATTCGTCAAACACCTCAGTGTCGTGCGAGCAGCCCTGGACGAACGTGGGATCTCCTACCAGTACCTCGACGGGGCCACGCCATCACACGAACGGCAACGCCGCGTCGATGCGTTCCAAAATGGCGAAGGCGATCTGTTCTTGATCTCGCTGAAAGCCGGTGGAACGGGCCTGAACTTGACCGCCGCGGATTACGTGTTGCACCTCGACCCATGGTGGAACCCTGCGGTGGAAGACCAAGCGACTGACCGGGCTCACCGCATCGGACAAGAACGCGCGGTCACCGTCTATCGCTTGGTCGCCGAGCGAACGATCGAGGAACAAATCCTTCAGCTCCACGCCGACAAACGCGAATTGGTGGCGGGCATTTTGGATGGCACCGATGCGGCTGCGAAATTGCAAACCCAGGATTTGATCGATCTGATCAAAGCCGAAATGAGCTGATCAAGGCGTGCTCGGGGCTTTCGCCCCGAGCGAACGGGGCGGCCCCATCCGGGACGATCGTGGACGGACACAATTCAAAGTCGGCCGGACCGAAGCGCCAAGCAGGTGTCATCGGGCATGTGAGCCGTTTGGGCGTTCGCCCCGGTTGGACGTGGGGGCAACAACGCTTCCCGAAACAGTCCCAATGACGAAAGACTCCTGCCGACCTGCTTAACGCTGGGCTGCGAAATGTTTGGTGTGATGGAACGCATTCGTGTGCGCAAGTTTTCATCCCGGTAGGGATTTCAGATGGTAGCCGTCGGTAAGCGATCGCGCCACCGACGGACCTGTAGCCCGCGCCGCCACTCTCCATCCCGCCGTGGCCGATGGCCACGGCGGGATGGAGAGTGTTTTTTGGGACGCTCGTTTTCCGGGGGTACGCTGCTACGCAGCAACTCCCGGCTACCATCTGACATCCCTACCGGGATGAAGAAAGACAGCAAGCCGGAAGAAAAATTGCATTCGCTATCCGAACGCCAACACCAAACATTTCGCAGTCCAGGCAAACACCCAAACAGCTCACAAGGTGACCCCCAATCATTCCTGCGTACCTGCTTAGCGGAGTTCCGGCAGCAATCGCCGTCTTTCTCAGCCGTCGGTCTTGGCGGGGATCAGATTCACGACCGTTTCGATGACTTCGCCGATCGTCATGACTCGCGCGTATCGGTCGCGAAGCGTGGCCAGCGTCGCGTTGTGCAGCTCCGGCGTCACGGTCGCACAGCAATCGTCGACCAGGGTCACGAGGTATCCCAAATCGCATGCGTCCCGAACGGTCGTTTCGACACATTCGTTGGTGTAGACACCGACCACAAACAGGGATTCGATGCCCATGTTCTTGAGCACGTAATGCAGGTTCGTGGAACTGAACACGCCACTGGCGGTTTTGTTGATGACGATTTCGTCGCGTTCGGGCAACGGCGCAACTTCCGTCAAGAACTCGGCCTCATGCGAACCGGGGGCCGCCAACAGATCCAAGCGTTTGTGACCTTTGCCACGATCTCGTCCGTCCTGAGTGAGCGACTGAATGCGAGTGTGGATGACCTCGAGGTTGCGACGCCGAAACGCTTCTTGCAGCCGCCGCACGTTGGGCAACACCGTTTCACTCAGCCGATCGAAGTAGTACTTCTGGCTCTCGTCTGAAACGCCGTGGTTGTTTCCTTCGGCAAAGACACCGCACCCCGGAGCCGCGTCGAGATACTGCAAGTCGATGCACAGCAACGCCGTGTGCCGCCCCACCAAAAACTCGCCGTGGGCAGGGTTGTCGACAAATGATTCGTGGTAGATTTCGCGAAGTGGATCGGGGTGTTCTTCGTGCGGTGCAAATTCGTTCATGGTGCGCTTTCAATGCGTTCAATCGGTGGTGCCGGACTACTCGGCAGATGGCCCAGCCATTTCAGCGAGCGAGTGGAGCAGCACATTGGCTCCGGCCTCGATGTCCTGCCAGGCGGTCCATTCCGCGGGCGAGTGACTTTGCCCAGACTTGCTGGGGACAAAGATCATCCCCACGGGAATCATTCTTCCCATGATTTGGGCGTCGTGGGCAGCCCCACTGGGCATGATTTCATACTCAAGTTGCAATTTCTCGGTCTGCTGCTGAATTGCCTTCACGATCGAAACGCCACACGTGACCGGACTGATCAAGCTCTTCTGTTCAAACTCGAACATCAAACTTCGCCGACGAGCGATTGCCGAGAGCGCCTTCCGAAATGCATCGGCCAGCTCCTCCAGCACCTCCATGGAGGTGTCACGCACGTCCAAGGCGAATTCCACCAAGCCGGGCACCGTGTTGGTGGCCCCAGGAAGAATCTGAGCTTTCCCGATCGTTGCCCGACTTCGGTCGCTGCCGTTCTCTTCCAAAATTCGTGGGATCTCATGCGCGAAATCGGCCAACCCCATGAACGCATCGTGCCGCATGTCCATTGGCGTGGTTCCTGCGTGGTTGGCTTCGCCTTTGAGCCGCACGGACCAGGTGAACAGTCCCGTGATTTGGTCGACGACCCCCACGGATTTCTGCAGCCGATCCAGCACGGGCCCTTGCTCGATGTGCATTTCCAAGTAGCAGTGCAGGGCCTCTGGATCTCTCGCCGCATCCAACGCCGCGACGGGGTCGTAACCATGGCGAGCCATTTCATCCTGCAACGGAACGCCATTCATGTCGGTCATCGTCGCGATCATTTCCGGGTTGATTTGGCCGCAGACAGATTGCGATCCGAACATCCCGCCGAAGCGACCTTCCTCGTCACTGAAAGCAATCAGTTCGATCGTGCGTTCGAGCTGGACACCGGATTCCTTCAAGCAACGCAGGCATTCCAAACCTGCGACCACGCCCAGCGTCCCATCCAATGCCCCGGCACAAGGAACGGTGTCGATATGAGACCCCACCAAGACTCGCGGCAAATCGGTTTTTCCAGCGAGGGTCGCCGAAATATTCGCGGCCCCATCCATCGCGTTTGGCAATCCCGCGGCCTGGATCCGGTCGATCAGCCAACGTTTGCCCTCGATGTCGGCGTCCGTGAACGCCATCCGGTAGATGCCATGGTCTTCTGAATTCCGGCCGATCTGCGAGAGTTCCAGGATATCGGCTTTGATCCGTTCCAGATTCACTTGCATGGCAATCAATCCACTGCCGGCAAAGGCAGACCCTCAACGTACTGGCCTTGAAGCATGTGCAATTGCAAGACGTGATTCATGACGATGTCATTGCGACGCGCGATCGTGCCATCGCTTTCTTTCCAGGCATCGTCGATGAACTGCATCAACTTGCCGTGCTCAAAGAAGCCCAACGAGGCGACGCGCGAAGGTGTCAGCCAATGATCAATCATCTCTTGCACGGCGGCGCGTTTCACCGGGTCGGTGTGAGCTGGCGGTGCCATGAAGGCAAACTTTTTGCGTTCGTACAGTTCCCGCGGCAACACATTGACCATCGCCTCGCGGAGCACCCATTTTTCAACCCCATTGCGGATGCGAATGTTCGGCGGAATCGTGGTGGCGTACTCCGCGACATGGTGATCCAGGAACGCCGGACGGGCTTCCATGCTGTTGGCCATGTCCATCCGGTCACCGCCCCAGGTCAGAATCTGACCTTCCAACATCGTCTTGCTCCACGTGTACTGTGACACGTCCAAACGATGGCGACCGCGAACTTGAGCGGGATCGATGGCACGGGCGACTTCGCCGACCGGGTCGTATTCCCGCAAGAGATCGGTGAGCGAGGACGACAGGATCGGCTCAAATCGTTTCAGCACCATCATCCAGGGTTGGATCCAAGACGGTGTGAACCCGCACAGGTCTTGCCAAGCACTGTGCTGCAGATCTTCTTCGGCCAAGATGGCACCGGCGAAGATGCCGCCTTCATCGTCGCGGCCCAGCCAATCTCGTTTGAAGAACGGGTAGCCACCGAACAGTTCATCGCTGCCTTCCCCGGTGATCACGGCTTTGTAATTGCAAGCTCGAACGCGGCGGCTCATGTGCCATTTTGCAACCGCCAACGTGTTGTAGAAAGTTCGCTCGGCATGCCACGTGGCTCGTTCGAAAGCCGGGCCATAGAGTTCCTTTTCCGTGAGTCGCAGCAACTCTTGTTCGGCACCGGTGCTTTCCGCCATCCGTTTGGCGATGTTCGATTCGTCGTACTCATCACTGTCGAAGGCGATTGTGAAGGCTTTGACAGGCGACTGCTGCAGCGTGTTGGCCAGCCCCAAAATGGAACAACTGTCGATCCCGCCCGACAAATAACATCCAACGGGCACGTCCGCTTCCAAACGCGTCGCGACGGCGTCGATCAAGCGATCCTGAACACCTTGGATGAACGGTTCGGGATCCGCGTTCTCGTCATGCGATTCGGGGAATTCAAAATCCCACCAACGCTTCGTTTGCACCTCCAGTGAGTCACCGTTTTTCTGGACCACCAGCATGTGCCCAGGCAGCAACGCTTCGACGCCTTCAAAGGCAGTGGATCCCGGCACCATGACCTGCATCATTTGGTGAACGGCGGCCTTGGGACACATCCGAGGTTCGATGTCAGGATGCTGCAGGATCGATTTGACCTCAGATCCCCAAACGATGCCGTTGTCATTGACCGCGTAATACAGCGGCTTCACACCAAATCGATCTCGAATCAGAACCAAACGTTCCTTGCGGTCATCGTAAAGCACCACAGCAAATTCGCCGCGAAGGTGATCGACCATGGCGAGATCGTGCTTCAGATACAGTGGCAGCGTGATCGCACTGTCGCTTTTTCCGTTGCACTTGTATTTCTCACAGGCCAGCGACGTTCGAATGCGTTTGTAATCGTACAGCTCGCCGTTGACCGTGACCGCGTAGTCACCATCGTCGGTTTCAATCGGCTGATGACCACACGCCAAACCAATGATCGACAATCGGGTGTGCCCCATCGCCAGCCCGCGTTCCTGAAACAAACGGCTGCCGCGCTCGTCAGGACCGCGGTGGTCCAAAACCTCGAGCATCGGGTCAAGCGCAAAACGCAATTCGCGTTCGTTGGTACGGGATGGATTCCAAAATCCGGTGATGCCACACATAAATGGTGTTGGTGATTCGTAGAGATGGATGAATAGAAAGAAGTGAACGACCGCGAATTCAGATGCCGCTGATCCGATCGGTTCGATCCAAAACGGCCGCCAACAAAGCCTGCCGAACAAATACCGCGCCAGCCGCCTGGGCGAAGTAAAGATTGTGGTCGGTCTCGTCCAAGTCCTCGCTCAACTCAGCGTTGCGAGCGAGCGGGTGCATGATCACGGCACCGGGCTTGAAAGGACTGCTCGCATCCAAGCTGTATCGTGAGTCGAGATTGCGATAGCTGTCGCCCAAAAACGCGATCGAGTTCACATAGACGACATCCAATTCGGGCAGGACCTCTTGGACATCGTTGGTGATTTCAATGGGAATGGGTGATTGCTCGATCGGTTCCGTCAAATCCAAACCGACCGGGTCGGCCATCTCGCTGATCAACGTGATCTTGCTGACCGCGCCCGCGAACATCAGCGACAATCGCAAGAAACTCTTCACCGCTCGCATCGATCCCGGCGTGCCGATGATTCCCAGGTGCACTCGTTTTTCCGGTGGGCAATGTTCGGAATGCAGTTCGGGTCGCCACTTCAGCAACGCATACCAATCGATCAACGCTTGAGTGGGATGGTGCCCCGAACCGTTGCCCGCGTTGATCAACGGCCTTTTCAAGTTCTTGCGAATCTCATCCAGGCTGTCCGTGTCCGGGTGACGCATGATGACCACGTCCCCGTAGGTGTTGAACATCTCCCCGATGTCCGCCAGGGATTCTCCCTTGGCAATGCCAGTGACCTGACCATCGGGCACGGATAGAACTTTTCCATCCAGTCGCTGCACCGCGCTTTCAAACGACAACCGTGTTCGGGTGCTGGGTTCAAAGAACGCCGTGATGGCGATCTTGCCGTCCAGCGGTTTGTCCATTTCAACGTTGCGGGACTCCAAGAGAGCCGCCAACTGAGCAATCGCCAAAATGGTGCGTCGGTCAAACTGACGCGGGTTCAGAATCGATTGCCCCGCGAGCGACTTGAGCGTCTCGCGGTCAATAACCCCGTCGAACGCGTCCAGCAACGACAGCGGCGACAATTTCTGTCCCTTGGAGTTGGTCGCCGTTGCACTCAGTGCTTCGGACACTTGTTGGTTAGAAAGTGAATTCATTGGATTACCAGATTTGCTTGTCTCGCAGGTCGATCCACAAAAATCCGATCAGCACCGCCACGCCGAGCACACAAAGCACCAGACTGCCAATCACTAGAAACTGAAAGAAGAAAACCGAAAACATCAGCTCAGTCATCCGCCAGAGTATCGAATTCGAAGTTGTCTGGCCAAAAGAAGCAGCAGACGGCAAACGTGATCCCTGAAACCGCCGCCCCAATCAACGATGCCGTGAACCAACCGATTTGGAAATACGCCACCAAACCCAATGCACTCCCCAGGACCATCGAGGCACACGCCGCGATGGGACTGGCCGAACGAAAATACAACCCACACAACACCGGCCAAATGCAACTGCCAACCAACGGCCCGGCAAAGAACAGGACCGTCGCCAGCGACCCCACGTTCGGATACGCGGCCACCCAGGCGATCGCCCCCAACCCAATGATAGCAACGGCTGACCACCTGCGTTTGGAGGGATCGGAGGCATGTTTGTTTGTGACGCGTCGCTGAATCGGTTCGGCGATGTCATTGACGATCAAATCTGATGTCGCGGCCAGCAAACTATCGATGCTGGAAGCCAGCGAGCAAAAAACGACGACAAAAACGAGCAACGCACCGCCGGTCCCCAGCAAGGTTGCAGCAACCAATGGTCCCGCGGTGTCCGGTTCGCTGATTCCAATCCCCAGTGCGGGCGCGGCAAGACCCAGGAACCCTGCCACGATGGGGACGGGCAACCAGAGCACGCCGCCCAGTGCATAGGCCTTTGGACCGACACCTTCACGCATCGCAAACGCGCGACTCCACCACACGTTGCTGTGAAAAATTTCACCCAATCCAAACAGCAAGTTATTGAAAAGTGCCATCAACGCCGCCGGAAAGAACGCCGACAACAGCATCGGACGCTCGTTGCTGAGCTGTTCATGCACCTCTTGGATTTCGACCTGGGTCAAGACCGCAACCGCAACCACGACCAATCCAGCCAAGATGATCAGACTCTGAATGAAGTCGGTTCCGATCACCGCGTACATGCCACCGAACAAGGTGTACGCCACGCACACCAGCACAACGACGGACATCCCAACCTCGTAGGGAATGCCTGACAATACATTCAGAAGTTTCCCCCCCGCCATCGACATGGAAACCAACCAAGTCACCGCGTAGAACAACGAGATGATCAAGAACGGGACCGTGCCCAACCACCCATAGCGACGACGCATGAATTCGACCGCCGTGTACCCCTTGGGCATCAATTTTCGAATGCGACCGCTCATCGGAGCGAAAGCGAACAACCCAAAGCTCGCGGTGGAATACGCCAACATCCCCCAAATCCCAAGCTGCAACGCGTACTGCGGCGCCAGCATCGTCGTGTTGGAAGTGATCCAGGTTGCGACCGCCGTCGCGGTTCCCATCGCCAGGCCCACGTTGCGACCGGCCACCGCGAAACCGTCGTACGACTTGGCTTGCCGGCCCCACCACCAACCCAGTGCAATCCACAACACGCCGAACATTGCCAGCAGGATGTATCCCGCTTCGGCACTGAGAATCGCTCCGCTTGCTGCCAACATCAGGCTATTCATGATCGGGTTCCTTGCACGATCACAACGACCACGGCCAAGAAAACAAGAGCGCCGATGACGAGCAGCACCATCGCCTGCCAAACCGGCCAGTGCAGAACCTGCACCGTTGCAGGCATTTCCGAGCGTGCAATCAATTCGCCTTCTGCATCCAACGCCTCGACGTGATAGCGATACATTCCATCGGGCAGCCCCGAGACAAACGCGATCGGCAGTGTCCCCTCATAGACGACACGCTGAGCGGAATCCGCCATCCCAACCGACGGCTCAAGCGTTCCCGAATCCTGGCCATCCAGTGAACCGGAACGGACCGTTGCGCCGTCGCTTGGATCCAGCTCATAGACTCGAAAGGAACCCAGCGATTCGCTGGCATTCGTCACATCCCAAGTCAACTGGAAGTAACCTTCGCGAGCGACCAGGGGCTGTTCAAGAAGACTTGGTTGAAATGCGACCGAGATGGTGGAATCAAAACCATCCGACGGTTCTTGACCGGCAACAGGCGAGGCCTGAACCAGAAAAATCCACCCGATGACCGACAGAAAAGCGGTGAAAAACGGGCGGAAAAACGATCTGCCTCCAGGGCAACAGATAATTCATTTCCGTCGGTGTGATGCGAGCAGTCCCAAATGCCTTGGCCGGTTCGCGTTGAGAACATTTCAAACGCAAAGCGTATCAGATGGCCTGTTTCGAAGAAACCGCCACCGTCCTCAAGGATCGCATCCACCCCAAAAAATTCATCTGTGTCCAACGCGAAATCGCACCCCAACGTCGAGCAAGAAAAGGCGTCTCGGACAAACTTGGTTGCTAGCTTCAGGGCGACTGAAACATGCTGGCTTCCCAGATGAAGTTCCCATTCTTCAAACGCACTCTCGGTGGGATCACCGCCAAGACTTCCGCACCACCCACCGTGTCGCCTGCGGAGACAAACTGCGTTTCTTCGCCGAAACGAATGATGGCACGTGTTTTTCCCACGTCGGCGAATCCGAGCACGACGTATTCGGACGCCTTGGTCGGCTTCACAACCGTGGACGGTGCCGATTGGTCGATGTGAAAGGGGTCCTTGCGATCAGGGAACGGCGGAACAAACCGAATCGCCTGGTTCCCCGGAACAGTCTTCAAGCCCTGGTCGCGAATCCCCAGATCCGACTTCGTTTTCTGGTCTTGCATCGCGACACGCCGAATCGTGTCGATCGACTCGGGATCGACTCCACACCCCGGCAGCACCACGATCTTCACGAACAACAACACGAATGCGATTGCCCATTTCAAACGAGTCGAACGCGGCTTGACCGACTTTTTCGACATGGTTTTCTTGTTGGTCTGGCTTTCCTGGGAGATCGACTCCCGTGTCAAACGTTGCTCCGCCATCACGGTTGCTCCAACGGATGAATGTGCACCGGTGGGTACATCGATGGTGTTCCCAGCATGTGGGTGGCCGAATCACCGGCTCGCAATGGTTCATTGACGGTCGACTCTTCCAACATCATTCCATTGGAATGAAACATGACCGAATCGGAGGGCACGGCCTCGGAGGTCGCCGCCCCCGAAGGCACGGAGTCAAATTCGTACAGAGGCATCATTTGCCCAGGCACCACCGGAGCGGGATTCATCAATCCGGGATAGGCGAACTCCATCGGTGCAATGCCTTCCCCACCCAACATTTGAAGTTCGTTTGTGCCACCATTCAGACGCACTCGGGGATGGTGGTTGGGACAATTCAAATCGTAACATTCGGGAGACTGCGGGCACACAGAAGCGTACGGGATCGAATCCAACTGACGAGTGGCGACGCACTGGGCTTGTCGTGACCGTTCGTTCCCATGGTCGTAGGGTGAAATGATTTCGGGTTTCAAAAAGACGATCAGTTCGCTTTCTCGCACCTGGGTGTCGTGGCTGCGAAATAGTTTGCCGATGTATTTGAGATCCCTCAGGTAGGGCACGCCGCTGACGTCTTCGATGATTCGTTTTTGCCGCAAACCACCCAACGTGAACATGTGGCCGTTGGCGACCCGCACGGTGGTTTCTGCGGTGCGACTGTCGATCACCGGGTTGTTTTCAATCTCGCCCACTTGGACGCTGTATTCGGGCTGAACCTTCAATTCGATCGTGTTGTCGTTGCTGATCCGCGGGGTCACCTTGAGGATGATCCCGGCGTCCTTGAATTCGACCTGGGCGAAGACGACATTGCTTCCTTCAGCAGGCTGAGCGGCGACAATCGGGATCTGCTGAACGATTTTGATCGACGCTTCCCGGCGATCAATCGCGGTGATCGATGGATCGGCCAACAGCTTGGCTTCATCACTGCTGTCCAAAGCGCTGAGCAGGAAGCTGGTGTCAAAGTTGTCCGTCAAGGTTCGAATGCCCATCGTGGTGGCGCCACCGGAACCAAGCGTGCCAAAGGTCACCGCTTGCTCCACGTTGCCAGCAAAATCAGCGAGCGCCGATTCATCGGTGGTGTTCAACCGAAAACCGCGTCCCCAATTGACCCCCAGCATTTCGAGCTCTTCCAAACTGACGTCGTAGATCAACGCTGTGATTCGAACCTGAGCACGCGGCACATCCAGTTGCTTGAAGGCTTGCGATGCCAAGTCCAACTGCGCGCGATTGCCTTTGATCATGATGCGGTTCTCCGCTTCATAGACCGCCACGATCGTGCCTTCCCCGAGTGCCTCCTGAAGTGACTCACGCATCTCCGAGGCTTCGGTGAACTGAGGCGTCAAATAGATCAACTCCGTCGCCAGCGTGTCATAAACACTTGGTGCCCGCGCTCCTTGACGATCGGTGGAGGCCCCGCCGCCCGAGGTTTCGCCCCCGGTTCTGCTACGTGGCATCGCCGCTTCCGGTGACATCGCAGTCAACATTTCTTGCACGCGGTTGATGTTGGTCTTGTTGTCGACGACCAGCATCGCCCCCCGTCCAACCGCTTGGATTCGGCCGCGATCGGACAACAGCAACTGCGCCGCGGAGATCGTGGCACTCATCTCGTTCTCATCCGCGGTTTGAAAACGCAATGTTCGTGACTCGAACTCCGGACTTCCTGTGCCCACTTCATCCAGCGGCAACACCACCAAACTGTTTCCCGCGGCGATGTAACCGTAGCCGGACGAGGTCAAAATCGCGGACAGCACGTCCCGCAGAGGAGCGTCCTTGAAGACTCCCGAGACATCGCCGGTCACCTTCTCACCGGCCACGATATTGATGTTCCAGAGATCCGAGAGCAGGAAAACCACTTCTTGCAGTGACGTTTTGCGAAACGTGATGCTGCCTCGCTGCAACAGAACTTCCTCAATCGCCAGGGGAGGCCCGGTCAACGAAACGGAACTTCGGGGTGTGAGTGTCTCGGCAACGCCGTCGGACTCAACACTGGATTCGGTGTCAGGCGAATCAGTGGAGGAGGTCGCCCCCAAAGCAGGACCTGCCATCGTACTTGTCGCCGTCGTCACGCTGGCTTCGACGTTGGTAGCAACCGTTGTCTCAGCCGCGGTCAACGTCGAACCGCTCCATGTCATCCCGAGCATCGTCAACGACACGCCGATGCCCAACGAGGCTGATTGAATCAATCCCACAAGCGCGCGTCGAGTTCTCACACAACGCAAGGTCATCGGACTCGCGAGCGAATCGCTCGGAGTTGAAATGACAGGTTCAGCTTGTGACGCGGAGCCTTCCTTGGCCATGCGTTGATTCCTAATGGTGAAAATGGTGTGGGCCGACGTGGCGTCGGCTCACTTCAGCCGCATTCTTGTGCTGGTTGCGACCAGATCGTCTTCTTCGAGCACGGAACGCTGCAGGCCATACAACGAGATCCGCAGTTCCAAACCAATCCATTTGTCGTTTGAGCCTGCAGGCTCCAAGGCCAAACTCTCGACCGTCATCAACCACCGCTGGCGGTTGATTTTCTCCGTCACTTCCATCACCGCATCCAACGAGCCATCCGCGACCAAAGTCAACGAGTGCGAATGCAGCTCAAAGTCCGATTCCATGTCCATCTCTGGCAACCGTCGATTGTGCGGGTTGTCACCTCGACTGGCCCATCGACGCCGCTGCCCATCGTCAATTTCCAAACTACGCAACGTCGCGTTTCCCTGTCGAACGATACCGATCACGGTGTCGCGAACCTGTTGAATTCGGTCTGGCGTGGTGGAACGCTCCAACAGTTGCTGGCGTTCATCCGCCAGTGTCGTTTCGATTCGTTGCAACCGCACATCACGCGACTGCAGCGTGTCAAATTCTTCTTCCAGCTTTGACAGTTCACGCTGACCAGCACGAAGCTCCCTGTACTCATCGACCAGTGGCTTTCCGATCACTATCAATGCAAGGAAACTTCCAGCCGCGACGATCCCCCGGATTAGCCGGTCATTCGGTTTATTCATGGGATGCCCCTTGACCCAGATCCGTCGCGGAACGATCGGGACGCATCCCCAACCGAATCTGAAAATTCAAACCGTCATCGTCCGCGCTGGCGGTCGTCCCCAGCAACGCGACTTGGTCGATTTCAGGCACACGTCGGACGTAGCTGATCACGTCATAAATGTCGTTTTCCTGCGCCGTCCATCCTTCCAAATGAATTTGCCGATCGGAATCCAACACCATCGATCGCAAACGGGTTTGAGCGGGCAAGCACTGCGCCATTTGCGTGACCAGCTGCTCGACCTGTGGCGAGAACGTTTTGGATTCAATCGTTTGCAAATGCGTGACGATTTCCCGCATCTCACGCACGCCGGCCATTCGGACTTGGGTTTGCCGCATTTGCGTTTCGACAAACTCTCGTTTTTGCAGCTGCCGATCGGCGCGGGACCGCTCGTTGGCCACCATCGCAAACCCGAACAACAACAAACACGCGGCCGCCGCGACGGGCCAAGCGGTCCCCGTCATTCGTCGCAAAAACGATTTGCCACGATCCCGCCGGATCTCTTGCAGCAAATCAGGTTTGGGCATCTCGTGGTTGCTGATCAACGGCAACACCGCTGCCATCACAGCGACCGTGTCACTCGCCGCCAACGGTACGTCACAAGCGATTTTGTCATGGTCGTCATCGGAAACGTTCTTGTACCGATCAATCTTCCATGACGCGGAACTCAAATCGATGGCGGACACGGAGAGCTTGGAATCATTCGCGAAGTGGCGGACAACAGGATTCACTTTGTCGACGCCGCCCCCGACAAACAGTTGATCCAACTGGTGGTCAGACATCCCGCGATGACGCTGACAAAATCGCTGCAATCGCTCGAGGTGATGATCGATCACATCCGCGAACTCACTGCCATCTCGGGTCGCTGCCGGACGATAGTCCAACAACAATCGTCCCTCGAATGAAATCCCCACTTCCCACGACTGACCAAACGAATCGGCAATCAACACAGGTGCGTGTCGGTCCAACCCCAACCACCCCGTCAGTCGGGCCAAGCTGACCAACGAAGGTTCCAACCAAGCGATCTCGACATCGCACATTCGAAACACTTCGTACAGATTTTTCAGACGCACTCGGTTGCCCACCGCTGTCAGTGCGTGCTCCATCCCCGGACCGATTGTCTCGCGCGTGTGTCCCGTGACTTTCCCGCCCGGCCCCAACTGCAAATAGCGAGGGATGCGTCCCGCCAGGGCGGACAGATCGCGGTCCACATCTTCCACCGTCCCCACCGAAATTCGCGTGACGCAGAAGTCTCCGCTGAGCGAGATGGCCACTGGATCATCACCAATTTGATGGCGCTGTTTCAAAGTCGCCAGCGCTTCCGCCATTTCAGCCCAACGCCCACTGTTGATCCAACCTTTGGAATCGGAACAGCGGATTTGATCGACGATCATTTCGTCGGCGGGTTCGTTCAGTTGCATCGCCTCGGCCGAGTGACTGGCGATGCACAACATCAATCGATCGTCTTCGATTCGCAACGCGACACGTCGATCGCTCGACGGTCCGTTCGCCGATCGCCCCAAGGGCCACCGCCGAGCGCGTTCGTTCAATTTGGTTGCAGAGCGATTCATATGCTCGTGCCAACGGCATTCACGCCAGGAAGACTGAGCCTAAAACCGCACCAGGTGGAAAGATTCCACCTGCTTTCGGTTGACCGACCAGGTCTTGGCCGCATTACCGAACAGAACGGCAGCCTCGTGTTGGCAAAGTGTTACGATAACAACAGTCGATTCAATTGCTTGGCTGGTAACATCCCTGCCTCCACCGGGCATCTCCATGATCTGAAATCGGACCATCTCCTCATGACTTCTTCTCTTCCCATCGGTTCGAAATCGAGCGGCGACGCTGTGGTTTGCATGAACCAACCTTCGAACCGTCGTCGCCATCTTTTCGGACGACCGCAAACTCGCGTCGGTGTGCTGTTGATCGCCAGCTTGCTTTTCAGCTTGTTCGCTGCCCCCTCTGCCTCGGCCCAGAACGGATCGTTCCTGGAAAGCTTGTTCCGATCGATCGCCGAACAGAAGCTGCAAGAGGAAATGTCGAAACGCGAAGCGGATCGTGGAGGACGACCGACCGCCCCCGCACCTCGCCCGGCACCACGGCCCGGAGAATTCCCCGCCGGCCCCCTCGGCCCAGCCACGCCTGGAAACCGCCCCCCACCGTCTTCGAACCATCCCCGCGACGACCATCGCCACGATGGGCCGCAGACGATTCGCACGTCCTCCCGAGAGGTTCGACAGTTCGCCGAACAGTTGATTCAGATGGATCGTGAATTGGCGGAACTCAAGGAAGCCCTCCAAGCCTTGTCGCGACGTGACGCTGGCGTTCGTGCTTTGCTGCCGGAGACCTATCAGGTTCAAGCCCTCACGCGAACCGTGCTTCATCAATGCGATGGAGCCAACTCGCTCGCGCCACTGCATGATCCCTATCGCAGTTTGGACCAACGTTGGCGGGAACTTTCTTTCCAAGTTCGCTCGTTGCCGAATCGTTCCGATCAACTGCGAGCGATTGTTGCCAGTTGTGATCAAACCGGCCGCCAGTTGTCACGCCAAATGGGAATCGAAGCCCAATTTGATCGCCACGGTTTGCACGATCAAATGCTCATCGCCGCGACTTACATGCAAGCTCTGCTGGATGACGTCGAGACCGCTCGGGTGCCATCGGATCAGGCGCGCGACTTGGTGCACCGAGGCCGATTGCTTCGCGAAGTGATCCTGGAAGAAGCTGACCGGGCGGAGACGGTTCAGTACGACGTGATCGTCAGCCGCTTCACTGATTTCGTGGCTCGCTGGCAAGACTACGCCAATGAATTGGCCTCCCTTCGCGATCCGGTGCTGGACCGTCGTCTGGCTCGCATCGCTCAATGCGGCGACCAAACCTACGCTTTGTTGTGGATGCCACCGCCGTCTCGTCCGACGTTGCCTGGTGGTGGTTCACGGCAAGACGAACTGTCCCCTCGGACACGACAAGCTCTGCTGTCCGAAGCCGCGTCGCTAGAAGGATCCGCCGAGTACTTTCGAGCTGACTTGAAACGCTACGCACGGTACCTGACGCCAGACTCTTACGAGCGAGAGGTTCTTCGGGGCACGGACCGACTTTACGAACTGGCCAAAAAGCTGCACGAGGACTTGGATCGCCGCCAGCCGTTGGATCGATTGCAACGCACCGTGTCCGAACTGGCAGAGACCTGGGAAGATCTGGCAAATGAGATCGGTCACATTGACTCGCATGGTCTGACCGGTCGCCGCGCCGATGCGATCCGACAGCGATTTGAGCAAATGCTGCCAATGGTCGGTTCCTTGTCCGCCGCTTTGCTGCCGACTCGCTAATCGACGTTTGTGTTTTCCTGTTCTCATTCGCCTCCATTTCAGTCTGACTCGCGCCCATGAGCCACCGTTCCGTTCGCTGCCCGCAGTGCAAAACCACCGCCAACGTTCCCGCGTCGGTGGTGACCGCTCGCTGCCCCTCCTGCAGCCATGTGTTCAGCGTGGACTCAGCCCAAGTCGTGGAGGCACCGCAGACGACACCCGCGAAACCGAAGAAAAACAAGTCTTCCTCGGCGAGTGGTGACCTGAACGTGCCGCTTCTCGCGGGGGTACTGGGAGGCGTGTTGATGTTCGCAATGGTTGGCGTGTTGGCCGTGATGTTGACGTCGGATTCCGAATCGTCCGGTTCCTCCCCCCCCAGCGATTCCCAGGCATCGGATGCGGCACCGTCAGAGAGTGACCAACCGGTCCTCGTCGTGCTCAGCGAAGCCGAACTCGCGGCGCTCCCGATCGCGAATGTTCCCGAAAGCAAACGCCGTTTGATTTACGATCAAATCCGAGCCTCGGCCCGGACGACGCTCGAGGCCCCGCTGCTGGTTCCTGACGGAAATCCTCTGCGAGCTTCCCTGGAAAAGAACCAACAAGCCATCCACGACAACTCGATGCGGCAGTTGGCCGCGTTGCACGATGTGCCACTGAACGACATGGCATTGATCACCGCCGAAGGCGATGCCAAAAACTGGGACCCCAGCCCACGCAGTCACGCTCGACGCAATGGCGAGCGACTCTATCCCGAGGAACGCAGTCGGGGCTGGAAGGGAAAGAGCAAAGGCAATTAGAAATGGTCGGCAACAACCGCTCAGCGCAACCGGCCGATTGTGTTTCACGAATTGTCTTTCGCGAACCTTTGAACTCGCATCTGCCAAGAACGCAAATACACTGAGCGACGACCGATGGAACGTCATCAGGAAATGTCTCGGCGGCACGTTCCTGAGTGGCCACTCTCGCAACGGATTCGACTCTTAGCACCACGGATTGATGGCGAAACGAAAACCGGATCTCGATTCTCTCTCAGACGAGCAATTGCTCGATCTGCGAATGTGTGACCTGGGTGTCACGATCGCCAATTCGCCGCTGAAGAAACGGATCGAGCAACTCAATGCCGAACTGGCTGACCGCGATCTCCGATTCACTCCCCACTGTTGGTTAAGTGAGGATTGGTTCTCACCCGATGAAATCCCTGGGATCGCCATTCCGTTTTACTTGGCGCATCCCCGACTGATGCGACTGGAACGAAAACAGTTGCTGGAGGTCGAAGGTGGCACTCACGAATGGTGCATGAAGATTTTGCGGCACGAGGCTGGACATGCGATCGACACCGCATTCCGGTTGCGACGCAAGGCCATCTACCGCAACACATTCGGCAAAACCTCGCTGCCTTACCCAGAATACTATCAGCCCAAACCGTCGAGCCGCGATCACGTTTTGCACCTCGACATGTGGTACGCTCAAGTCCACCCTTTGGAGGACTTTGCCGAGACATTCGCAGTCTGGCTGCGTCCCGGTTCACGCTGGCGAACTCGCTACAAAGACTGGCCAGCGATCGAAAAGTTGAAGATGGTGAACGAACTCATGACGTCGCTACAGGGCAAGAAGCCGCCGGTGCAATGCCGAGCGACCTTGGATCCGATCAGCCGCATTCGCAGAACCTTGCGGACGCACTACGAGCGGAAACGCCAGCACTACGGGTTGGATCTCCCCAGCGTTTACGACAATGATTTGCGTCGTCTCTTCTCGTCCGACGATGGCCATCGCCGCAATGTCACCGCGGCCGCATTCCTCAGCCGCATCCGCACTGAACTGCGTGGCTCGGTCGCGAAATGGACCGGTGAATACGCCTACACAATCGATCAAGTCATCCAGGAAATGATCGAACGCTGCCGCGAACTGCAACTTCGTCTGGGAGCCTCGCCGGAAGATACCAAACGGGATGCGATGATCTTGGTCGCCGTCCGCACGACGAACTTCCTGCACGAAGGGGGTCACCGTGCTGCGGTCTAGAGCAAGTGAACCCGGCTCCCAATTCTTGGGCCACCCCAACCGCCTCGTCGAGGGTTCAGCATCGGATCCAGCGCGTAACCCTCCCCGGCTCGAAGCAGGGAGACCCTCCCCAAGGGAGGATGAAGCGAGGGGAGGCCCGAGCATGAGCTCGGCAACCGCCCTCACCGCAGGAGACCACAGATGAGCAAATTGCGTGTGCTGGTGTTGGTCCGCGAAGGCAATGTTCCTCCCGATTCACTGGAAGGCTTCACCGACAAAGAATCCGACCCTTGGAAAGCCGAATACGATGTCTGCGAGACCCTCCGTGGACTCGGGCATGAGGTGCTGCCGCTGGGGATCTTTGATGACCTGGCCCCCATTCGTGCGGCCCTGCAGAACTTCCAACCCGACATCACTTACATGTTGTTGGAAGAGTTCTACGGTGTGGTCACCTACGATTTCGCCGTGATCAGTTATCTGGAATTGATGCAGCAACCGTACAGCGGCTGCAACCCGCGTGGATTGATGCTCAGCAAAGACAAAGCATTGTCGAAAAAGTTGCTGATGTACCACCGAATCCCGACCCCGCGTTTCGCGGTGTTCCCCAATGGCCGAGCCGTCCGACGCCCTAAGAAGCTGGAATTCCCGCTCTTTGTGAAGTCCACCATCGAGGACGCGTCCTTCGGAATCGCCCAAGCCTCGATCGTTCACAACGACGAAGCCCTCGCCGAACGAGTCACCTTCCTGCACGAGAAAACGGGCGGCGACGTGATCGTGGAACAGTACATCGAAGGCCGTGAACTGTACGTCGGTGTGATGGGCAACACACGTTTGGTCACGTTCCCCGCATGGGAAATGGACTTTGGCAAAATGCCGGACGAGTCGGCGCGAATCGCCACCAGCCGAGTGAAGTGGGACCGCAAATACCAAGAGAAACATGACATCACCTGCCACGCCGCGGAAGGCTTGACCGACACCCAACAAAAGCACATCGCCAAGCTCTGCAAACGAGTTTACCGAGCGCTTCACATGAGTGGATACGCTCGCATGGATTTGCGGATGACACCTTCCGGCGAGGTCCACGTGATCGAAGCCAACGCGAATCCCAACATCGAATACGGGGAAGACTTCGCCGAGTCAGCCGCCGCAGCAGGCATCCCGTACGAGTCGTTGATCCAGCGCATTCTCAACCTCGGTCTCAGCTACCGAGCCGCCTGGATGGGCTGAGCCTGGGCTGATAAAGATGAAATCAACCAGGCGGTTTGGGCGGTTTCCGACGAATGGTATTGAGACGGCGTTTGTCGCGATTGAAAAAGTGAAAGTGCAAATTGACAATTGTAAAATGCTGGAATGCGTGGATGAGATCGCATCAATTTGCATTTTCCAATTGTCAATTTAACTTTTTCAATGAGTTGCATTCGGTTCGCACACTTACCACCCTGCCAACCTATTCATCAGCCCAGGGTGAGCCCCTGATCCGTCGGCGAGACCCTGAAATCGTCCCCGGTGGCCTTTTCCAAGCTTGCCTAACCAGACCCTCCTGGATGCAGATGGATTCTGGTGCCCATTGTTCCGATGGGAACCAATGGATGGATCGGATCACCGCCAACGCACGTCGCTCGACGGGCCAAGCCAGGAAGGGTCTCAGGCAATGCCTCTGAAGAAGCTGTGGAATTCTCTGCGTGGAGTCACTTCTCAACCGAAGGTGACTTCCGAGGCAACCCCTGCGGTCACCTCGCCGGACGCTGACGCACCACCCCAACCGGTCGTGCGTTCCAAGTCAGCCAAGAAGCTCGCTGCGAAAGCATCGGCTGCTGTGGCACAACCGGTCGCCGCCCCGACGGTGCCAGTCACCGCTCCAGCACCGGCTCCCACCGCGAAAGCGAAACCCGCCGCCACGTCGCGAGGCGTGCTGTCGATGCTGTCTCGTGGTGAGCACGATGGGCTGGTCAAAATGCTGACCAAGCAACAGCCAGCCAGCGTGTTGGAAATCGGCGTCGGTGATGGCTCGCGCACACCCGCGGTGGTGCATGCCTTGGCCGAAGCCAACCCGGCGCTGAAGTACGCGGTGATCGACCAGTTTGAGATGGTGGGCGGCACGCTGAAACTTCGGGACTTCCACGGTCAATTGGCTGGGCTCGCAATTCGTCCATCGATCATCCCTGAATCCGCCGCTCGCGGTGTGGTGACGGTCCTGCATCGATTGGGAATGATGGACGCCGTGATCCTCGATCCATCGCTGGACGCTGAAACCTTGCTTGGGCTCGAAGCCGTGCTGAGCAAGGTCTCTTACGCTGACACGATGATCCTGCGTCAAACCAACGGCAAATGGCAAGCCACGGCTTCGAACTCGCCCACGTTGCGAGCCACTCGCCGAGCCGCCTGAATCTCGGCCGCTTGATTCTCGAAACGCGCTCCCGACGAGGGTCACTTCCCCGGCTCGATCAACGAGTCAGGGCGGTGTCATCCAGCGTTGGATTTTTGGTCTGGCCCGGCTGCGTTCGCGCGGCTTGATCGAACTCATTGGCCCACCAATCGGCGGACTTGGCCTGGGTCCAGCGCCCGGCCTCAGGCAGTGATTCGAGTGCCGCGGTGCAATCGGCCACGGACTTGAAACGCTTGGATGCGGAACGGTCCAAGCATGTCATCAAGATATCTTGCAGCTCGTTTGGCAACGAACGATTGAGCCGATCCTGGGGCCGCGGGGGGACCTGTTCGAGCTGTTTCAAACACAGATCGATGACCGAGTCACCTTCGAAGATCGGGCGTCCAGTCAGCAACGCGTAGCCGACCGAACCGATCGAATAAATGTCCGCGCGAGGCGACGCCGAAGCCGGGTCGCGAATCGTTTCGGGTGCCATGTAAAGCGGGGTGCCGGTCATCGAATCGGCGCGGGTCATGCCTTCGTGCAGCGTCAAACTGGAATCGCCTCCCAGGTCTTTGACCAACCCAAAATCCAACACCTTGATATGGTCCCAAAGCCCACCGTGGGCACTGACCAGAATGTTGGCTGGTTTGATGTCGCGGTGAATCAGCCCTGTGCTGTGGGCTTCCGCGATCGAACCACAAATCTGCAACAAAAAGTGGACGGTTCGCTCCGGCGATTGAGGCCCGTAGTAATCGATCAATTGCTGAAGTGAAATCCCATCGATGTATTCCATCACATAATAAAACGTCCCCTCGGGATCGATGACATCCCCGATTCGCGAATTGCCAATCTGGGATTCTCCCGTCGCGGCACTGCACTGTCCAAAGTCATAGATCGCGATGGTATTGGGGTGACGCAGCGTTGATGTCAGCTGGACTTCGCGATGAAAGCGGGCCACCGAACGCGCCGACAATCGCTCGCCCTCAAGCACCTTGATCGCAACATCACGACGCAAATACTCGTGGCGTCCTCGGTAGACCGACCCCATCCCGCCGACCCCCAACAGTTCCAAGATTCGGTACTGACCGATCTGACGGCCATCCCCCTCCTCTTCCAACTGCCTCTGTTTGCGAACCGCTCGGTGCCGCGAATAAGCAATCAAACTCAATGCCATTCCGACGGAGATCACCCCACCGGCCAGCGTCGAGATCAGAACCCCGCGCAGGATCCTGGCTGGTTGATACGCCTCGGCCACATCGATCTCGGTCGCGACGGCCAAGTCAAATTCGGGCAACCACTTCCAAGCCCCCACCACCGTCGCCCCGCGATAGTTTCGATAGCCTTCCAGATCCATCCCGTCGGCGCGCCGGGTCGCCTGATCCGCCATCCGCGTCAAAGGCAATTTCTGGGCCGGTGTTGAGTTCATCTCGCCGGCAAGAATGTCCGATCCTGGGTCACGCACTTGATAGTTCAGCACGCTGCGTTCAGGGAAACCCTTTTGAGCCAATTGGACTTCAAACCGACTGGTCGACAACATCCGGCCTTGGCCATCCATTGCATAGGACTCATCCGTTTCACCAGATCGAGTGATTTGCAACAGATCACTGAATCGATCGTCTGCTTCCATCATCCACCCGAACGCGCCGATGCATTGGTTGCGGTCCATCAAGGGCGACATCGAAACCATGATTGCGGTCTCATTGTCGTGGCCCTTCAACCGCTGAGGTTTCGCCAGTGTCGGATGACCTCCGATCAATCGCTCTTGGTTGACTTTGGAATACTCGATCGTCAGCCCCACCATCTCGTCCAGACTGCTGGCCACGATGCCTCCACTGCGATCCATCAACACCCAGTGAACCGTCCCGATCAGCGGCGGAATGGTCGTCAACAGATCCCGCTGGATGGACTCGCGTGCGTCGGGGGACGGCGGGTCCTCGCCACGCAGCAACTGCAAACTGAGCTGACGGACGCGTTCGTCGTGAGCGTAGCGTTCCGATTCGCCTAGCAAATCGGAAAACATCATTTCCAGCGAATTCACGTTGGCAGCCAGAACCGACTGCATGGAATGAGCGACCAAGTTCTCGGTCGCTCGCTGAATGGCCGAGGCCAAGATCGCCCCGGCAAAGCACGCGGCCAACAAGATCACCAGCAGAGAAACCCCCGTCGCAACGCGACGACGAGTGAACCAAGGCACGTCCTGCGACAATTGCTGCGGGTGATTTCCCGAATGCGGTCCATTGGCCCCATCAGTGCTGTTTCCAAACATAGACGAGAGCGTCTTCGCACCCCCGGCTACCCACGGACGACCGTGCCCATTGGCCAGCGCCCCGTCCACGGACCGGCCGTTCGACTGCGGCGTGTCAACGGATTTCGGGTCACCTGGCATGGAGCATGCATCGGTTCGCTCAGGAACCGATCTCGTGGAATCAAAGAAGTGGGGTCAGGGCCCCACCACTCTAGTCTTCCTCTCGCAATTTCGCGAGCGAGGAAAGGTCTTCCAGCGTCGATGTGTCACCCACCAATTCGCGGCCAGCGGCCACATCCCGCAGCAACCGTCGCATGATTTTGCCGCTGCGAGTCTTGGGCAATGCCGCCGTGAACCGAATGTCATCGGGCTGAGCCAATGCACCGATTTGTTTCCGCACATGCAGCTTCAATTCCTTGCGGAATTCATCGTCGTGACCGCGATCGTTGGAAGTCACGAAGGCTGCGATGGCCTGGCCCTTCAAGTCGTGGGGACGACCCACCACAGCAGCTTCACACACGTCCGGATGAGAAACCAAGGCCGACTCGACTTCGATCGTGCTCAGACGGTGCCCAGAAACATTGATCACATCGTCGATGCGTCCCATGATCCAGTAGTACCCATCGGTGTCACAACGTGCGTTGTCGCCCGTCAGATACTTGCCCGGGACATCGGTCCAGTACTGCTCAACAAATCGTTCTTCGTCGCCGTAGATCCCACGCAGCATCCCAGGCCAGGGTTGAGCGATGCAGAGCTTGCCGCCGTGTTCGCTGTCAACCGAGTTGCCCAGTTCATCCACAATGCTGGGCACAACGCCCGGCAACGGCCGGGTGCAGGACCCCGGTTTGGTGGGTGTGATCCCTGGCAGAGGACTCATCATGATGCCGCCGGTTTCGGTCTGCCACCACGTGTCGACGATCGGGCATTTCTCGCCGCCAATTTTCTTGTGGTACCACATCCAAGCCTCGGGGTTGATGCCTTCCCCAACGCTTCCCAGCAATCGCAGGCTGGACAAATCGTGCTTGTCGACGTGTTCGTCGCCCCACTTGATGAAGGCCCGAACGGCGGTCGGTGCGGTGTACAGCACGCTGACTTTGTGCCGCTCAACAATGTCCCAGAACCGATCTTCGGCGGGGAAATTGGGGGCTCCTTCGTACATCAAGCACGTCGCCCCAGCCGACAACGGCCCGTACACGACGTAGCTGTGCCCCGTGATCCAGCCGCAATCAGCGGTGCACCAGTAAACGTCGTCTTCGCGATGGTCAAACACCCACTGGAATGTCCGCTTCGCCCACAAGTTGTATCCCGCGGTGGTGTGCAGGATGCCTTTGGGTTTCCCGGTGCTGCCGGAGGTGTACAGGATGAACAGCGGTGTTTCGCTGTCGAGCGGCTGAGCTGGCATCTCGCCCGGCTGATTCTCCACGACGTCGTGCCACCAGACGTCGCGACCTTCCTGCATGGGTGCCTCTTCCCCGGTGCGTCGCAGCACCAAGCATTTTTCAACCGTGGGCGATTTCTCGAGCGCTTCATCGACCGTCACCTTGAGTGGCAGCACTTTCCCGCGGCGATACAGCCCATCCGAGGTGATGACCAGCTTGGCGGAGGCATCGTTGTTTCGATCCGCAATCGACTCCGCACTGAATCCCGCAAAGATCACCGAGTGAATCGCTCCGATTCGTGCACAGGCCAGCATGGCGACCGCGAGTTCAGGCGTCATCGGCATGTAGATGCTGACGACGTCGCCAAGGCCGATGCCCAATTGCGTCAACCCTTCGGCACACTTTGCGACCTCGGTCTGCAATTCCGCATAGGTCAGCGTCCGTTGATCACACGGCTGGCCGTCTTCCATCGGCTCGCCTTCCCAAATGATGGCGGTCCGATCACCGCGGCCGGCGGCCACGTGAGCGTCGACGCTGTTGTAACAAGCGTTGGTTTTGCCACCGACAAACCACTTCGCATGAGGGGGTTGCCAATCACACACCGTGTCAAACGGTTCGAACCAATGCAAATGCTCCAATGCTTCCGCTCGCCAAAATTCGTCGGGGTTGTCGCGAGCGGCGGCGGCCAACTTCTCGTATTGTTCTTCGGTCGAAATCACCGCTTGGGATGTGAACTCGGCCGGAGGATGAAACAGGCGATCTTCGATCAATACGTGATCAATCGACCCCGACGCATCTGCCGGCTGGGATGGATTGGAATTGGATTCAGACGCGGACGCGGTGGGCATGGGTCAGGAAGGGGGCAATCGAGGACGGGGGAGGGAAACACGTCAGCCCTTAGTTTAGTGGGAATCGCTTCCGTTGTGGTGGAGGCGTCCCCAGACCAATTCGCTACGATACAACACGATCGAATCACAAAGACCCCAATACGCTGTTGTCTGCCGCACTCACGGCCCAAAACCACGTTTTGATTTTTGTGTTGGATTCCCTGTTTGTCTCCTCCCAACGCTCGATGATTGCCCCCATGGACTGGACCACGATTGATGCCTGCCGCACCTGCACCGAGTTGCCTCGCCCAGTCGAAATTCGCGGCTGGATCCGAACACGACGCGACAGCAAAGGCGGTTTCAGCTTCTTGGAAGTCAACGACGGCACGTCCCTGGGCAACCTGCAAGTCGTTGCTCCCGCCGAACTGGACAACTACGCCGAAGAGATTCAAAAGCTGACGGCCGGCTGCAGCGTGGTCGTTCAAGGTGAGCTGGTTGAATCCCCCGCCAAAGGCCAATCGACCGAAATGCACGCCAGCTCCGTTCGTGTCGTCGGATGGTGCGATGGAGAAACCTACCCGCTGCAAAAGAAACGGCACTCCTTCGAAAAGCTCCGCGAGTGGTCGCACCTGCGAGCCCGGACGAACACCCTGGGCGCTGTGATGCGGGTTCGCAATCGGATCAGCCAATCGATCCACCGCTTCTTCGACGACGAAGGCTTCAACTACCTGCACACGCCGATCATCACGGCCAGTGACTGCGAAGGTGCCGGCGAAATGTTTCGTGTCACGACGCTGAACCTGGAAAAACTGGCTGGTTCGAATCGCCCCTTCGACACCAAACAAGATTTCTTCCAAAAGCCAACCCACCTGACCGTCAGCGGCCAATTGGAAGCCGAGACCTACGCGACGGCACTGTCTCGTGTGTACACCTTCGGCCCCACCTTCCGGGCCGAAAACAGCAACACGTCGCGGCACCTGGCCGAGTTTTGGATGGTCGAACCCGAAGCCGCGTTTTATGATCTCCAGGACAACATGCGTTTGGCGGAACGTTTTCTCAAACGCGTCTTCTCAGATTGCCTCTCGCACTGTGGCGAAGACATGGAATTCTTCAACGAGCGCATCGAAAAGGGCAAGATCGATCAACTGCAGTCCGTGATCGAAAAACCGTTCGAACACATGACCTACACCGACGCGGTCGAGCGTTTGCTCGCTTGCGATGAAAAATTTGAATACCCGGTCGAGTGGGGAACGGACCTGCAAGCCGAACACGAGCGTTACTTGACCAGCGTGGTCGGCGGCCCAGTCATCCTGACGGACTACCCTTCCTCGATCAAACCGTTTTATATGCGAGTCAGCGAGGACGGAAAAACGGTCGCCGCGATGGATGTGTTGGTCCCCGGCGTCGGCGAAATCATCGGCGGCTCCCAACGCGAAGAACGACTCGATGTGCTGCAGCGCCGCATGGCCGAAGGCGGCTTGGACGAATCCGAATACTGGTGGTACGTCGACCTGCGTCGATACGGCACCGTGCCGCATGCTGGTTTCGGCTTGGGACTGGAACGCGCCGTCCAGTACGTCACCGGCATGGCCAACATTCGCGACGTCATCCCATTCCCGCGCACACCCGGCAACGCCGAATTCTGATGTCCAGTGCCGTCTGCCGATTGGCACCTTCCCCGACGGGAGCACAACACCTCGGCAACGCGAGAACATTCCTGATCGCGTACTGGAGTGCTCGGTCCCAAAACGCTCGCTTGATGCTGAGGATCGAGGACATCGATTCGCCTCGCATCAAGCCCTGGGCAACCGCACAAGCCATCACGGACCTGAACTGGCTGGGGATGGACTGGGACGGTGACCCGATCATCCAAACCGAGCGTTCGACGCTGTACGACCAAGCCCGCAACCAGTTGATGGAAGCAGGCCGTGTGTACCCGTGCACCTGCACTCGCCGCGACATCGAAGCCGCCGCTTCAGCCCCGCATGAAAGCACCGCCTCGGGATGGACGCCCGATGCCCCGGTCTATCCCGGCACCTGTGCGGGCTGGAAAAACGGTGACCCGTTGCCGGAAGACAAACCGTTCTGCTTTCGCTTTCGAATGCACGCGAAGCCCGATCGTTTCTTTGATCGAGTCCACGGCGAAGTCACCTGCGATCCCATTCGAGACATCGGCGACTTTCCCATCACACGAAAAGCCGAAACAGCAGCAGACTGCTTGGCGGCGTATCAACTCGCGGTCGTGATCGATGACATCGACGCAGGGGTCACGGAAGTGGTTCGCGGCGACGACTTGATCCTCAGCACCTTTCGACAGCTTCAACTCTACGAAGCACTGGGACATTCCCCACCCAGCCACGCCCACGTGCCATTGGTCACCGGCACCGATGGACGCCGACTCGCCAAACGTCACGGCGACACACGTCTGTCACATTTTCGCGAACAAGGCATGACACCTGAAACGATCGTCCGCTGGGCCGCGAAAACATCGGGACTGTGCCCCGATTCAGACGACTCGCTGAAAGACATGACGCTCGATCAAATTCACCAAAAACTGATCGGTCAATTCGACTGGGTTCACATCCGTCGTCAACCAACCGTCGTCGATGACTTCGGTTCAGCCATCGACTGATCCCTGCACGAGTTGTCGAGTGGTCTGTCACAGCCAAAAGTGAGGGTTGATCGTAGTGGACGAGGCCACGAGTCCTTGGATTTGACGCCAGTTCAGGACTCGTGGCCTCGCCCACTACCCTAAAAACAAGTCCTGACAGACGACTAGGCTTGAACCGCCACCACGACACGTCCGCGGTGATCGCTCTGTCCCCAATTTTTCGCGGTCTCGATCACGTCGTCCAGCTTGATCTCGTTGATCATCGTTTCCAGTTTGCCGAGGTCCAAATCGCGGACCAAACGCTGCCACGCCTCTGAGCGCCGAGGTTGCTTGCACTGGACGCTGTCGATGCCAGCCAACGTCACCCCACGCAGGATGAACGGAGCCACGGTGGCGGGAAAATCCATTCCACCGGCCAGCCCGCACGCGGTCACGACGCCGTCGTACTTGGTCGACGCACAAATATTCGCCAACGTGTGACTGCCGACCACATCGACCGCGCCCGCCCAACGCTCTTTGCCCAGCGGTTTGCCGGGCTGCGAAAAATCGGATCGCGGCAGGACTTCGTCGGCCCCCAGCTCTTTCAAATAGCCCGCTGTTTCCGGGCGTCCCGATACCGCAGCGACCTCGTGCCCCAATTTCGATAGCAAGCTGATCGCAACGCTGCCGACACCTCCGCCCGCACCGGTCACCAAGATCGGGCCTTGCTCAGGCGTGACACCGCCTCGTTCCAATGCCATCACGCACAGCATCGCAGTGAAACCTGCCGTCCCGATCGCCATCGATTGACGCAGCGACAACCCTTCTGGCAACGGCACCAACCAATCGCCGGGCACACGTGCCAATTCTGCATACCCGCCCCAGTGGGCTTCGCCAATTCCGTAGCCGGTCACCAAGACCTCTTGCCCGACTTGGTAGCGTTCATCGTCGCTGGATTCGATCACCCCAGCCAAGTCGATCCCTGGCACCATCGGGAACGATCGAATCACCGGCACTTCTCCGGTGATCGCAAGCACATCCTTGTAGTTGAAGCTGGACCAATGCACTCGAATGGTCACGTCTCCCTCGGGCAACTGTTGCTCATCGATTTCCTGCAACGTTGCGGTCAAGTCCTTGTCGTTCTTCGTGACCAAGACGCCTCGCATGGCTGTGTTCCTGTGGTTGTGGGGGAGATGATCACAAACTCTAGCAATGCAGATTCTCCCTCGACATCCGCCGATCCCCAACCCGGCACGATCCATAGAGCCCTTTCGCCATCCGATCGCGTCTCACACTGGAAAACGCGGCGTTTTCGGTTTTCTTGCGTCCGCTCGAATAGAAGCCGCCCACCGGCTGGAATACGATGCCTCGTCTCGCTTCCCCACCCCATCTCCCCCAGATGAATCTCATGCGTTTGCCAGCTTTCGCACCCCACTTGCTTCTCGCCAGTTGCGTCGCGATCGGACATTCCTTCGTCCATGCCGACGAAGCGTCTCCCCAAACACCGACGCAATGGGAGGTCACCGAGCTTCGTTTCCAAGTCGACTCGCTGGCAGACAATCCCGTCGACACACCGTTCTCCGCGACCTTCGAAAGCGAATCCGGCCAAGCGATCAGCATTCCCGGTTTTTATGACGGAGACCAAACCTATTGCATCCGTTTCACACCGTCCGCAGCAGGCAAGTGGACCTACACAACCGCATCGACGACCAATGCACTCAACAACCAATCCGGAAAACTGACCGTCTCGCCCGCGACCGACGAACGCCGTGGCGGAATCGAGCTCGATCCGGACAACGACCGCCAGTTCCAATTTCAAAACGGAGACCGCTATTACCCGATCGCCTTTGAATGCGATTGGTTGTTCGCACTCGACGCTGAAAACGCCAACGACATTCCCAAGACGCGGCAGTTCGTCGACACGCTGGCCGAAAACGGATTCAACCAAGTCGTCCTGAACGTGTTTGCCTACGACGTCAAATGGGCCAAGGACGATCGCTTGGACACCAAGTACGAATACGGAAGCCCCAAGGTCTATCCTTTCGCCGGCGACAACGAATCACCTGATCATTCGAAGCTCAACATCGAGTACTTCCAACGACTCGATCGCGTGATCGAATACCTCGATCAAAAGGGCATCGCCGCTCACTTGATGGTTTATGTCTGGAACAAACGTGTGAACTGGCCGGAAGCCAACTCCGACGCCGACAACCGCTACTTCGATTACGTCGTCCGCCGCTACCAAGCCTACCCCAACCTGATCTGGGACATCTCCAAAGAGGCTCTTGGATACGGTCACAACGACGTCACCTACATCCACGGCCGCATCAAGCGTCTGCGTGAGTTGGATGCCTACCAACGTTTGATCACCGTGCATGACTACGGCTACTGCCGACGCTTCGCCGACAAAATTGATTTTGTTTCGGTTCAGCTTTGGCAATCCGAGCTCTACCACGTGATGCGAGAAGTCTGCAAAAACATCCCCGGCAAACCGATCCTCAACATCGAACACGGCGGCTACGAAAAAGGCCCCTACGTCGTCTTCAACGGCAACTACACGTCACCAGAGGTCTGCCTGGAACGATCCTACCAGTGTGTCTTCGCAGGCACGTTCCCAACCCACTACTGGCAAGGCGCCGCGTGGAATGTCATCGTCCCTGACGTCACCGAACTCGCTCCCGCAGACCGCCCGCGATTGGAGTACTACCGCCACCTGCAAACTCTGGTCGAGAAGTACGACCTCGGCAATTTGATCGCCGGTGACAAACGCAGCAACGCTGGCTTCTGCCTCCACAACGGCAAGGGCCAAGTCCTCTACTACGTCCCCAAAGAAAATGACTTCTTGGGACTGCGACTGCCCAGCGAAGTCCGCGGGCAAACGATGAGCTTGACCTGGTTCAATCCCTTCGACGGCACGTTCAGTGAAACGACTCAGCAAAAGATTGAACAATGGCCCGCGGTGAAAGTCCCTGGCGGAGATGGTTTCCGAATTTTGATTCTGAACCATCCCGTCGCCAGCGAGTGAATCACCCTACACGGCCACAGGAACCCGTTGCAGGAACTCGAGCGTCGCACTGGCGAACTCTTCCGGGTTGTCTTGCGGCACCCAGTGCGAGCAGTCCTTCATCGGATGCAGTTCCGCATGAGGCATGTCCTTCACCAATTGCTCCGCCGTGCTGATCGGCTGCCATTTGTCATCTTCGCCCCACAGCAGTAGCGTCGGTTGCTGCATCTGGCCCAGACGACTGGTCAGTGGAGTGGTGTGGTTCGTGTTCAAGCTCGCCGCGTTGCGAACCAAGCTCACGATTCCGTCACGTTCTTGGTAGGGCGTCACGATGCCTTCCTTGAACTCTTCGGTGAGTCGTTCTGGACGCGACAAACCAAACTGAAAACTCTCGACCAACTTTTCGGTCATCTCTTCCGGTTCCATCTTCGCATTGCGAGGATGCCCCATCGCGAGCATTTCATCCACGGGCCAACTGTCATACGCCACGCTGTTGGACAACACCATCGACCGAACCAACTCCGGTTTTCGGTCCGCCAAAATCAAAGCCACCCCGCCCCCGATGTCGTGAGCCACGAAGTGGGCACTTTCGACGTCCAAGTGTTCCAGGAAACGCTCGACGAAGTTGGCCTGGAACTCAATCGATCGATCGAATTGGTCGCGGCGGTCGGAGTACCCATAGCCAATCATGTCCGGCGCGATGACTCGGTAATGCTGAGCGAGTGTGTCGATCACGTCGTGGAACAAAAACGACCAAGTTGGGATGCCATGCAACAACAGAATGGGCTCGCCCTCGCCCACGTCGGTGTAAGCGACGTCCAGCGGTTCATGGATCACGCCATCGAGCGAGATGGTTTGTTGACGTTTTCGAAATTCTTGAATATTCATCGGAGTCTCCATCAAAAGGGAAATGCATCTCGTTTTTGAATGTCTGTTCAAAAACAAAATGCACAGCGATGATTCAAGCCCGCCATGCGTTCGACCAACTCACTGTCGCATCAGCGACTGCGAATCAATTCCGTCAGCGTCGCCAGCGTTTGCTTCGCGGCAGCCGCATCGCCACTGACGCGAGCCTGCAACAATGCCCCATCGCCCAACGCGACGGTGAGCCGAGCCAACGATTTCGCGGACGGTTTGGTTGCGATCACACCTGATCTCATCGCTTGTTGATAAGTCTTGGCAAACTCATTCACCAAACGTTGGGTCGAGTTTGCCATCCGATCCGCAATGGCCGCATTTCTTGCGCCAATCTCACCGCCCGTGTTGACCAACAAACATCCGCGATGATCAGGCGCCTTCGCATCCGCTTCCCATCGAGCCAACACATTCGCGATTCGGTCCAATGGTTCGCCCTCCCCGCGAAGCAACTCGACCACTTCTTTGACGCGGTGATCGATGTAGCACTGAATGGCTTTTTCAAAGATAGCCGCCTTGTCACCGAACGCGTTCACCAAACTTTGGCGGCCTTCGCCGGTCGCGGCTTCCAATTCGCGAAAGCTGGTTTGGTTGTATCCCAATCGCCAGAACACATCGACGATCGCCAACAGAGTCTCCGCGCGGTCAAACTTGCGTGGCCGACCGATCGGTCGCGGGGAATCGTGTTCAGCAGCCATGGAGCGGGTCAGAGCCTGAATGCGGCAGGGGGTGAAGGAAGCGATCAGCTTAAACGATCCGCCTCTTCCGTCACTCTCAATTCGCGAATTCAACCTCCTGAACGCAGAGCTGTCGGTTGGCCACTCTTGGCCGACATCCACCACTCTGACGGGTAAGAGTGCCCATCCTACATGCGTCGAAATCTAGTGGTCCGTCAAAGTTAAAAGTTAGGGTTGATCGTAGTGGACGAGGCCACGAGTCCTTGGATTTGACGCCGGTTCAGGACTCGTGGCCTCGTCCACTACCCTAAAAACAAGTCCTGACAGACCACTAGGCAGGGACGGGCAGGCGTGCCCATCCTACATGCGTTGCAACGTCGTTGACGACTAGATCAACAGTCTGCCAACGCCCAAACGGTGCACTTGCTTCACAACCTGGCCTTCTTCGATGAAACCGCGATTCCCAGCGTCCGATCAGGTCAAACGCAAGCGTTGGCAGGCGAATTGGATCGCATCCATCAGTGCGTCGACGTCGCCGCGCGAGTTGTAAACGCCGAAGCTTGCTCGCACCGTCGCGCTGACGCCCAGCAGATCGTGGAGCGGCATCGTGCAGTGGTGACCATGCCGGACGAAGACGCCTTTTCGATCGAGCAGTTGGGCCAAATCTTCCGGATGGGCTCCGTCGATCGTGAAGCTGGTGATCGCCCCGCGGTGCTCGATTCCGGGGCCGTAAATCCGCATTCCGGGGATCTCTTGCAAACGGGTGTAGGCGTATTCGAGCACGTCTCGCTCGTGTGCGTGAACGCTTTCCATCCCTAGCGTCGTCATGTAATCGATCGCTGAGCCCAGCGCAATCGCTTGAGCAATCTGGATCGTTCCCGCTTCGAACTTGGCAGGGGACGGTGCCCAAGTCGAGTGATCTTTGTAGACGCGATCGATCATGTGGCCGCCGAAGAGCATCGGGTCGGTCTGCTCGAGCAATTCGCGTTTGCCATACAGCACACCAATCCCGCTCGGCCCATACAACTTGTGTCCCGAGAAGGTCAGGAAGTCGATCTCACTGGCGACGACATCCGTTTGCTCGTGCGGGACACTCTGTGCTCCGTCGACAACGATGATCGCTCCCGCGTCGTGGGCCTTTTTCGCGAGCTCCGCGATTGGATTGATGGTGCCCAGCACGTTCGACATGCCGGTGACGGCCAGCACTTTCGTTTTGTCGCTCAGCACTTCGCCGATCCGGTCCATGTCCAAACGGCCATCTTCGGTGAGCGGAAGGAAGCGGCAGGTCGCTCCCGTCTGCAAGGCGAGTTGTTGCCATGGAACCAAGTTCGCATGGTGTTCCATCTCGTTGAGGATGATCTCGTCGCCGGCCTTGAGGTTTCGCTTGCCCCAGCCACTGGCGACCAAGTTCAGCGACATCGTGCAACCAGCAGTGAAGACGATCTCTTCGGAATGCTCCGCGTTGATGAACTGCCGGATCTTCTCACGTGCACCTTCCAATTCTTCATCGACGATCGATCCAAATCGATACACGCCGCGATAGGCGTTGGCGTAATAGTTCTCGTAGACCTCTCGTTCTTTATCGATCACGCACTGGGGTTTTTGTGCGGACGATCCGCTGTCGAGATAGACGAGCGGCAAACCCTTGGGAAGTGGTTTGTGCAGAATCGGGAAGTCGCCGCGAACGGCGTCGATGTCAAGTGGATTCATGATTGGGCCTCTGCCTGGACGGCTAGTTCTCGGACTCGCTGGACCATGCTGTACAGCCCGTTCCGCCGTTGCGGGCTGAGGTGCCGCTCGAGACCCAGTTTTTTGAAAACGTCTTGGGCATCGATCGCGATGATCTCCTGTGGTGTCTTGCCGGAATACAACGCCGCGATCACCGCGATCAAACCGTTGACGATGACGGCATCGCTGTTCGCGAGGAATTCCACGGTCGGTGGGGTGGAGTTCTTGATGTCAGCAACCAACCAGACGTTGCTTTGGCAGCCGTGGACACGATTTTCCTCGATTTTGGCTTCCGCGGGCAACTCAGGCAAGTTGAAGCCGAGGTCAATCAAGTAATCACAACGCTCGTCCCAATCGGGCAAGTCCTCGAATTCCTCGTACAATTCGTCGATCGTTAAATCTTGCAATCCAATCTACCTCTGTTTGTGTGGTTGCCTTCCGCTGACCGCATCGTCCGTTCGATGCTTTCGCGGTCTCAGTTGTTGGAACCATGAAGGTCCATCGCCAGGAGCCACGCAAAGACGTTTTTCGCCTTCTTCGCTGCACTCTCGCTCTAGTTTGACGCAGAATCGCCGTTTCCAATAGGTCAGGCGATGCCGGAAAGCTCCGCGGCATTGCCCGTTCGGCGTGATTTGTCTGCACATGCGTCGGGCAAATCGTGGCGACGAGCCAGGTGTCCAGTGGAGTGCCCGCACAGAAGTCGCGTCAGGCAACCTCCAATTCGACTGTTGGGCTTGCTTTAGACTGCGAAATCTTTGCGATTGGCACTCCAACAGCGGATGCAATTTTTCTTCCGGCTTCTGCCTTTCTTCATCCCGGTAGGGATTTCAGATGGTAGCCGGGGGTCGCTGTTGGCAGCGTACCCCCGGAAAACGAGCGTCCCCCAAAATACTCTCCATCCCACCGTGGCCATTGGCCACCGCGGGATGGAGAGTGGCGACGCGGGCGACAGATCCGTCGGTGGCGCGATCGCTTACCGACGGCTACTCTCTGACGTCCCTACCTGGATGAAAACTTGCGCAAGCCAATGCGTTTCACAACATCAAACATTTCGCAGCCAAGGCTTGCTCCAGGTGGGAAGATTCTTCCCCGCCTGAGTTGACAACACCATGGATAACTGTAGAGTGCAGGTAACGGGCTCTTGGGGATGTGTGTGGTCTACACGAAAGGCCGGTCCGTCAACGTGAAATCGCAATTCAAAATGGTGCCGAAAGATGTCCTCCATGGAAAATCGAAGCGTTCGACTTCCCCGTCTCGCATTCGTGGTGCGGATTGTGTTCGCACTGTTCCTGTTCGGGACGGGAATCATGACGATGGGCTTTGGATTGAACGGGTACCCGGTCGATCAAACGCCTGACGAGGTGGGGCAATTCATGATTGCACTTCAGGCAACGGGCTACCTGATCTTTTGGGTGGGCTTGTTCAAGGCCATCGCTGGCGGGTTGATGTTCTTTCCACGCACTGCCCCGCTGGCGATCCTGATGTCGCTGCCATACGCATTCAACATCCTGCTGTATGTGACCTTCTTTGCTCATCAATACTTGGCGGTCGGGCTGCCGGATTTCGGGGCGTGTGCGTTTCTGCTTTACTGCTATTTTGATTGGTATCGACCAATCTTTGCGGCACCGACAACGGGTGCGACTCCTGGTTCATGGGAGGATGCAAATGCAGTTTGATTCGGAATCCTCACCAGGATTCGCGATTGGTCGGGTTGCCTATCTGATTCGATCTGAAATGGCGTCCGTTCTCAAAGGTGTTGGTTGGCCGTTTTCCCCAGAGGAAACACAGACCTTGATCACCTTGTCCGACGCTGGCGAACCACTTTGCATGAGCGATTTGGCAGCCCACATGATCCGAGATCCGACGACCGTCAAGCGACAATTGGATCGTCTGGTTGAGCAGCAATTTGTCGAGCGGAGCGTGTCGAGTGAAGACGCTCGCATCGTGATGGTCGGTTTGACTCGGCTTGGGGAGAAGCAACTCGCGACCGTCTTGCCGGTGCTGGACGAATTGCGGAAAGCGACGCTTGACGGCGTCTCCAAGACAGAACTCGATGCCACACAGCGGGTTCTTCGAAAGATGCAAAAGAACCTAGCAAAACGTCTTTCAAAGGGTTAACCCGACGAAGCGATTCCTCTTCTGTCTTGCTGAGGCAACCTGAAGCCTGCTGACGCGAATCGCGAATGCAAAAGGTGCCTGGCCGAGAACCGTGCGGCCCTGGCTGCTGAAGGTGGAACGATTCACAATTCAATTGGATCTGACTTCTCGCAGAGCGAAACGGAACAACCAATGCCTTCGCTTTTTCCCGTGAGAAGGAGAACGACATGAACGACTCGACGAACAGAACCGCCGTGGTGACGGTGGCGTGGTCTGAGCAAGCGTTGCCAGATCCCAAGTTGCATGCAAGGAAGCCTGCAAAATTTTTGTGCGGTCCGCTGATTGCGATCCGTATCTCATCCGAAACCTCATTGAGTGAAGATTGATTCCATGGCACAACGCACCACGATGGAACTGGAAGTGATCCGGTCGACGCCGATCACCGAGCATGTGCTTCGCATCACCTTGGGTGGTGAGGGGCTCGCGAGTTTGCCTGTTGATCAGGAGAGTGCTTACGTGAAGTTGTTGATCCCTCAGGGTGATGGTGAACCGCCGCTGAAGAGATCCTATACGATTCGGTACCAGCGACCGACGGAGATCGATATCGACTTTGTCTTGCATGAGTCGCCGGGGCCAGCGTCCAGTTGGGCGATCGATGCTCAACCAGGAGATCGGATCACCGTCGCGGGACCAGGGCCGAAGAAGCTGCTCAACCAGGAAGCCGACTGGTTTCTGTTGGCAGGAGACTTGACCGCGCTTCCGGCGATCAGTGTGAACCTACGGCAACTGCCCGACGACGCTGTCGGTTACGCCGTGATCGAGGTCCCCAGTCAAGCTGATCTTCAAGATTTGGAACACCCGGAAAAGGTTGAGCTGCACTGGGAAGTCAATCCGGAACCGAATGTCGACGGTTTGTTTTTGGCCTCGAAAGTCCGAGCGTTGCCGTGGTTGGAAGGCCAGCCTGCTGTTTGGGCAGCTTGTGAGTTCAATAGCATGCGGGTGCTTCGAAGTTTCCTGCGAGAGCACGACAACCTTCCCAACACCCATCTGTACCTGTCGAGTTATTGGAAACTCGGTCAATCCGACGAAGGGCATAAACAAGCAAAGCGACTCGACAGCGAACAGAGCCCGCTCCCGTAGTGGACAAGGCAACGAGTCCTTCCCCGGTTTGCGGCACCAGGATTCGTTGCCTCATCCACTACGATGTTGTGGTGTCCCTTCGGACGGAAGCAGGACGCGACTGCAGATTGAGACCGTAGTGGACGAGGCAACGAGTCCTTCCCTGAGTTCGCGATATCAGGATTCGTGGCCTCATCCACTACGATGTTGTGGTGTCGTTTCGGACGGAAGCAGGATGCGACTGCAGATTGAGACCGTAGTGGACGAGGCAACGAGTCCTTCCCCGGTTTTCGGCACCAGGATTCGTGGCCTCATCCACTACGATGTTGTGGTGTCGTTTCGGACGGAAGCAGGACGTGACTGCAGACTGAGACCGTAGTGGACGAGGCAACGAGTCCTTCCTGAGTTTGCGGAGCCAGGATTCGTTGCCTCATCCACTACGCAATGGCCCGCCCCATGGTCCCCGTTTCTTCCAATGAATAGCGAGCAGCCCAATGAGCCAACGAGATCATCTTCGGCGATTGCCGCGTGAGTACTATCAAGCGGATGCAATCGTGCACTGGACAATCTCGACATTTGAACGCGAGCGAGGCTGGCTGACAGGCGTGTTCCTGTACCGTTTTCGTGAACTGCTGACGCACTCGCTGTTCCGCTATGGCCTGGCTTGTCCTCTGTTTTGCCTCATGCCGGATCACATTCACATGGTTTGGATGGGACTGTGCAAAGGAAGTGATCAGCTCAATGCAATGAAACATTTTCGCCCGCGTTGTGATGAAACCTTGAATCGGATTGGTTTCACGCTGCAGGATCAGGCTTACGATCACGTTTTCAGCGAAGGAGAACGCAGCGAGCCGGAGTTTCGAAATGTTTGTGAATACATTGCTCGGAATCCGGAGCGTGCCGGACTGGTGGAAGCGGACGGGTACGCATCGTACGTTTTCACCGGTTGTCTCGTCCCTGGATACCCTGAATTGCGTCCTTTCGAGTCGGGGTATTGGAATCAATTTGATAAGATCACCTCCTTTCTTCGGAAAGAAGGCATGATGCGCACATAGCCTGAAAACGTAGTGGACGAGGCAACGAGTCCTTCCCCGGTTTGCGGCATCAGGATTCGTGGCCTCATCCACTACGATGTTGTGGTGTCCCTTCGGACGGAAGCAGGATGCGACGGCAGATTGAGACCGTAGTGGACGAGGCAACGAGTCCTTCCCCGGTTTGCGGCACCGGGATTCGTGGCCTCATCCACTACGATGTTGTGGTGTCCTTTCGGACGGAAGCAGGACGCGACTGCAGATTGAGACCGTAGTGGACGAGGCAACGAGTCCTTCCTGAGTTTGCGGCACCGGGATTCGTGGCCTCATCCACTACGATGTTGTGGTGTCGTTTCGGACGGAAGCAGGACGCGACTGCAGATTGAGACCGTAGTGGACGAGGCAACGAGTCCTTCCTGAGTTCGCGATGCCACTTTCCCCGCCCAAATATCTTCAACCTCCCCCTGGGAGGGTCGAGCGAAGCGAGGGGAGGTCGAACCGTGACCTACCAAGCCAGCTTCCAATCCCATTGCCTTCCACTCCGCTGAGAAGCTGCTCCTTGGCTGGTTGTTTGCACCCGTTTGTGCTACCAAAGCAACCAGCCAAACATCGTTCCATGACCAACCGAAAGAGCCGCTATGAGTGACACTGAGCCTGAGTCCATCGAGCCAGCGGCGGAATCAAAACCGGAGAACTCGGCGGCCGAGTCTTCGATGAGCGACGTTGCATCCGGTGAATCGAAACCGCTGCGAGTCTGGCCTGCGGTGGTGCTGTTGTTGCTGATGGCGATCGCCCGGTTCCTGCCTTCGATGATCGAAGACGCTCCGCTGTTCTTGATGATGGTGGCGGTGATCGGGCCGGTGGTTTTAGGGGGATTGATCCTGCTGTGGTGGCTGACGTTCAGTCGTGCCTCCATGAAAGAACGCTTGGTGGGCTTCTTCGGCGCGTTGTTGATTGCGGTTGGGGGCGTCTTGTCGTTGGATCAAACGATGATGGGGCCTGGCATCATCATGGTCGCCGCTCCACTGGGCACGGCGGCGTTTGGCATCAGTGCCGTGCTATTGTGTCGTTGGCAATCTTTCAAACGGACGATCGTCATCTTGCTGATGACGTTGTGCGGGTTTGGTTATTCAACCCTGTTGCGCAGCGAAGGCATGTGGGGACACTTCGCTCTGGATTTGCACTGGCGTTGGGAACCAACGGCCGAAGAATTGATGTTGGCCGATCGAGCGGACGCTCCGGCAAGCGTCGAAGCGATCAGCTCGGAGGTTGAAATGGACGAGTGGCTTGCCGATCCACAATGGACTCAGTTTCGTGGCCCAAACCGTGTGAGCCAACAGCACGGGCCTGCGATTCAAACGGACTGGTCGACGAACCAGCCCGAACTCGTGTGGAAGATTCCCGTTGGTCCTGGTTGGTCGTCGTTTGCCGTGGCTGGGAACCTGCTGTTCACGCAGGAACAACGTGGCGAACAAGAAACCGTGGTTTGCTACACCGCTGATGAAGGAAAAGAAGTCTGGTCGCAGGAAATTGAGTCGCGATTCTTTGATCCGCTCGGTGGGCCTGGGCCACGAGCCACACCGACGCTTGCTGGTGGCAGCGTTTTTGTTCAAGGAGCGAGCGGGCAACTGCAGCGACTGGATGCCAAAACGGGCGAATCAATTTGGGAAGTCGACGTGCGAGAGGTCGCGGACCGGGAGCCACCGATGTGGGGATTCTCGTCGTCTCCGTTGGTGGTCGGTGGGGTCGTGATCGTTCACGCAGGAGGTGATGGCGACAAGGGCACGCTCGCGTTTGAAATCGAGTCGGGTGAATTGAAATGGTCCGCCGCGGCTGGCGATCATTCCTACAGTTCGCCGCAGTTGCTGAATCTTTTCGGCGATGACTACGTGGTGATGTTCACTAACGCTGGCATGAACATCCTGGATCCCGAATCAGGCGAATCACGATGCGACTTTGAGTGGAAATTGGAAGGCTACAGTGCCGTGCAACCTCAGGTCATCGCAGGCAACTCGATCGTCTTGGCAACCCAGCAAGAAACGCGGTGTCTGGAACTGACTCAGGCCGACGACGGGTTCACGGTGGAGGAACGTTGGGCGTCGCGAAAGCTGAAGCCTGACTTCAATGACTTCGTGATCCACGATGGGTATGCGTACGGGTTTGACGCTGAAATCTTTGCCTGCATCGACTTGGAATCTGGCCAACGCGAATGGAAGCGTGGACGTTATGGGAAGGGCCAGGTTCTGATGATGGTTGACTCCGGCGTGTTGCTGGTGATCAGCGAACGCGGGGAGGTCGTTTTGCTGGCGGCGAATCCATCGAAGCATGAAGAGCTGGCCAAGTTCGAAGCTCTCGAGGGCAAGACATGGAACCACCCCGTTGTCATTGGTGACCGCCTGTACCTCCGCAATTCGCAAGAGGCGGCATGCTACCGACTGCCGATTTAACCAAGCCGAGCGCCGAAAGGCACTTGGTTTTGATCGTTTTCGATCTGGTTCCGGGACGGTTGGTTGTTTCCGGAGTTGTCACGGGCGTTCGAGTTTTGGTTTTTCTAGAGACGCTTGGTCCAGGCGGCTTGGTGACGTAAACGCCTGCCAGCAATGGGCTTGATGGGGCTCTCGCTGAGCGGTGACGTGCAGGACGGATTTCTGCTTTTCGACCTCGTATCGAACCGGACTCCATTCGGATACAGTTCAGTGTTCAATCACCTCCTAGTGGCCGAGGAAACCATGGCAAAAGTCGATCAACCAGCCCCAAAGAAAGATGAACCGGAGTCGCTTGCCGACCACACGGCAACCATCAAGTCGCAGATTCTCGAACAGATCGGCAGGCCCCCACGGTTGCACCGTGTCGAGGTTTGTCGGCACCACAACGGCAACTACCGGGTCAACATCTGGGAAGAACTGGAACCCATCGGGGAATTCTCTCTGTCAAAGCGGATTCACATCGGGGCGTCTTACTACCTGAAGGTTTCCGATTCCGGCGAGATCCTTCACAGCAATCCGCCTCTGAAGAAACGCAAATTCAAATCGTAAAGTTGTCCTCTCGACCTCCGGCGAATCGGATGTCCTTTGGGATGCCCCGATCAACGGTGGCTTGATTGGATGGAAGAACCATCATGATGATCGAAATCGGCGGAACGTTTGACCTGGAAGTGCTCAAGCGAACCGACTTTGGAATGTTTTTGGACGCTGGGGATCTGGGCGAGATTCTGCTGCCTACCAAGCACACCCCCGACGACCTGAGCGTCGGTGACATTGTCGAAGTCTTCCTGTACCTGGATTCGGAAGATCGCCCGATCGCGACCACTCAGGTGCCCAAGGCGGAAGTGGGCGAATTCGCTTACTTGGAAGTCAAAGAGAACACTCCTATCGGTGCGTTCTTGGATTGGGGATTGGACAAAGACGTCCTGGTCCCATTCGCGGAACAGCATCGACCGATGAGGGTGGGCGACTCCTACCTGGTGTTCCTGTACCTCGACAACCAAGATCGAATCACGGCAACGTCCAAAATCGACAAGTACGTGAGCAATGATCCCGAGCATGGTTTCTACCCGCAACAGGCGGTTGAGTTGATCATCGCCAACAGCACCGAAATGGGCCACAAGGCGATTGTGGACCAGAGTCATTGGGGGCTGCTGTACAAGGATGAGGTGGATCAACGGATCAGCTTTGGCCAGACCATCCAAGGTTTCGTCAAACACGTTCGTCTCGACGGGAAAATTGATCTCAGCCTGAAGAGTGGTCAGCAAATTCGTGACGACTTCAGCCAAGTCATTCAGACCCATTTGGAAGAGAAGGGTGGGTTTGCGGCGGTTCATGACAAGTCGCCGCCGAATGAGATTTTTGATCTTTTTGGGATGAGCAAAGGGCAGTTCAAAAAGGCGATCGGTGCCCTCTACAAGCAAAAAGTCATCGCGATCGAAAAGGATGGGATTCGTTTGCTTTGAGTGGTGCTAAGCAGGTACGCAGGTGTCATCGGGTATGTGAGCCGTTGGCGTTAGCCACGGTTTTCACGCACAACCGGGGCTAACGCCCAAACGGCTCACATGGTTGTGCCCGATCATTCCAGCCGACCTGCTTAGCTTGTTTTCTAAGTCGGAAGGCGGTTGCGAGATCGTGTGTCGGGCTCGCTGAGCCGGTTTTCGAACGGTTTCGATGTTTTTTCGTTCTCTCTGTGTCACACTCTCGATGGTGGAGACATGGTAGTGGCGAAAGGAACAGTGACCGATGCAACGAAACGAATTCGCGAAACTTGTGCTTGAACATCAAGCCCGGCTAAGGATGTTCATCCGGATGCTTGGTGCGATGCCCGATGCGGTGGATGATTTGGCTCAGGATGCGTTTGTGGTTGCGTACGAGCGAATTGAAACGCTGGACGACATCGACGACGCGGGGCCTTGGTTGCGTTCGATCGCTCGCAACTTGGTGCGAAACGAGTTGCGGAAAACGTCTCGTCGGCGACGCGTCGTCAACGCCTCCCTCAGCGAAGCCATGCTGGCGATGTCCGACGAGCCCACCACTGGCCCGTGGTCCGAGGACTGGTTCGCGGCGCTTCGTGCTTGCGTGGATCGATTGCCCGGTCACGGTCGAGCCCTGGTCAACGGCCGCTACACGCGAGGACAAAATGCGACGCAGTTGGCGAACGAATCGGAGATGACACCAGCCGCGGTGAGGCAGGCTTTGTCCCGTCTTCGCGGGCTGCTGCGGACTTGCGTCGAGACCCGTTTGACGGAGGGAACAACATGAGCGAACAAGCTCGGGAACCCGATTTCGATCTGCAACTCGGACGTTTGCTGGAAGGCGAACTCAGTGATGCGGAAATGGATCAGCTGGCTGATTCGTTGGCGAATGACGATTCGTTGCAGCGGCGCTATCGCGACCAAGTCGAAATGGACGAGGGGTTGGCGATGCTGGTCTGCGATGAACGAGCGGGTGAGCGGTTCGTGCAGTTGTTGGATCAACGACTCGATGCCGAATCGCAGAAGTTTGACTTTCTGCACAGCGTGCTGGATCGTTCCAGTCTGACGGCCGCGCGAGACCAACTCCGCCGCTGGGCTCCGCTGGCCGCTCTCGCGATTGCCGCCTGTTTGGTGGTCGCGTTTTGGATTGGAATGTGGACGGGCCGACATGCCGGGTTGGCACAATCCGGTTCCCTCCCGGGGGAGCGAACCCAGGCGATGGTGACGATCCAATCGGAACCAGCGGATGCTTCCGTGGCGTTGTTGAAACGAGTGGTCAATGTCGAGTGGATGGACGACTCGGCGTTGCGAATGGGCGATTCTGTTTCGTCAAACCAGACGCTGCACCTGAGCTCTGGATGGGTGCAGTTGCAATTCTTTCGGGGTGCCGTGTTGACGTTGGAAGGCCCTGCCAAGCTCGAGATTCGCGATCCGAACCGAGTCATGCTGCACGCGGGAAATGCCTGGGCGAGCGTTCCCGTTCCGGCACGAGGGTTCACGGTGCTGACGCCGGAAACCAAAATCGTTGATCTGGGGACCGAATTTGGTGTGTCGGCAAATCCCGGCCAGCGAACCGAGGTTCATGTCTTTGACGGATTGGTGGAACTGCACGATCCATTGGCAGCCGGCGATGCCGAATCACTTCATGAATTGGTCACCGGCCAATCGATGAGTGTTGACGGGAAAGGCAATTCGCGTCCAGAAAGCACTCGCATCGCCAAGATGCCGTCCGAATCGCTGCTTCAACAGAACCAAACCGAACGTCGACAGCAACGGATTGAACGTTGGCAGCGATGGAGTGCTGCGATTCGCAAGGACCCTCGCGTGCTGATTTACTACGATTTCGCGTCGCCGGATCCGTTTGGTTCGGAAACGTCGCCAACGACATTGCCAAACCTTGCTGCTGCCCAAGAGGATTCGGATGGTTCCATCATCGGCTGTGCGTGGTCGGAGGGACGTTGGCCAGGCAAAACCGCGTTGGATTTCAAACGTCCCAGCGACCGAGTTCGCTTTCATCTGGCGGGAGAATACGAATCGATCACGTTGGCGGCATGGGTGCGTGTCGATGGGCTGGATCGGTTGCTGAGTTCGTTGCTGCTGACCGATGGTTGGGACCAAGGCGAAGTTCATTGGCAATTTGATCAGCGCGGGCAACTTGGTTTATCCGTTGGGCAAGTGTCAGGCGTGGCGTGGCGGTACACACCGCCGCTGGTGGATCTGACGCGTCTGGGGCAATGGATTCATGTTGCTTCGGTGTTCGATGGAACCAGCCAAACGGTGCGTCACTACTTCAACGGCCAGCGTGTGCCTTGCGAAGGCGAACTTCAGTACGATGGACCAATCCGAATTGGGGATGCGGAACTGTGCAATTGGGGACGCCCTGTCGACCAGAGTTCTCACGCAATCCGTAATTTCAATGGGCGAATGGACGAGTTTCTGATGCTCGATGATGCCCTGGACGAAGGGCAGATTTTGGAGATCTACCATGCCGGAAATCCCAAGTTCTAGGAGACGTTCGATGAATCCAAGCAAGTCGGGAAGACCGCTCGTCGACCATGGTGCCGACGGTTGTTTGCATTCGGTCGGCTCGGAAATCAGGATGATCCACCACATCGTGGTTGGTGCTGTGATGGGCCTGTTGGCGATGAGTCCGATCGCCGCTTGGGCCGAAAAGGATGTCAAGCGGAGCGATACGGTGCAGGCAACGCCGGAACAGCTTGACTTTTTTGAATCCAAGATTCGTCCGTTGCTGATTGACCACTGTTACGAATGTCACGGGAGGGATTCGCAGGAATCGGAACTCCGAGTCGACACGCTAGGGGGAATGCTGACGGGCGGATTGGCGGGAGCGTCTTTGGTTCCGGGAAAACCCACCAGCAGTTTGTTGGTGACCGCGGTTCGGTATCAAGACAATGATCTGAAGATGCCACCCGACGAAAAATTGTCCGACATTCAGATCGCCGACTTGATTCGTTGGGTTGAAATGGGCGCACCGCATCCCGATTCGGGGACCGTCGGACCGATTGTCCAGCGGGGCGAGGTCGATGTGCAGGAAGGCCGCAAGCACTGGGCATTCCAAACTCCCGACAAAGCCACGCCGCCTGTTGGCGATGCTTCCTCAGACGCTCCGAACCCGATCGATGCGTTTGTGCTGGCTAAATTGCGAGCCCAAGGTTTGCGTCCGAATCCACCGGCGGACAAGCGAACGTTGCTCCGCCGAGTCACATTTGACTTGATCGGTTTGCCGCCGACCCCCGAGGAAATTGACGCCTTCCTGGCAGATGGCTCTCGCGATGCGTTCGCCAGTGTCGTTGATCGATTGCTCGCTTCGCCGCATTACGGTGAACGCTGGGGACGCCACTGGTTGGATGTTGCTCGCTACGCCGATTCGAACGGCCTCGATGAAAACGTGGTTCATGGGAACGCCTGGCGCTACCGCGATTACGTTGTGCGTTCACTCAACGACGACAAGCCATACGACGAATTCGTGGTCGAACAATTGGCGGGCGATCTGCTGGATTCCGATGACGACGTCGAACTTCGCCATGAGCGTTTGATCGCGACCGGGTTTCTCGTCCTGGGGCCAAAGGTTTTGGCGGAGCAGGACGAAGCCAAGATGGCAATGGACATCATCGATGAGCAGATCGACACCGTCGGTCGCAGCCTGCTGGGACTGACGCTCGGGTGTGCCCGCTGTCACACGCACAAGTTTGATCCGATCAGCCACCATGACTACTACGGGTTAGCTGGGATCTTTCAGAGCACCCAGACGATGGACAGTTACAAGACGGTTGCCAAGTGGCATGAGAACACGATTGAAACACCACAGCAGGCGGCCGATCTGACTGCCCACGAAGAAAAGATTACTGCTCGAGAAAAGCTGATTGCAGACAACGTCGCAGCCGCCAAGTCGAATCTGGACCCGCCAGTGGATTCCGAGGAGAAACCCGGCGAAGTCGAGAAGCGATTCCCGGCGGAGACTCAGGCGGAGCTCAAGACGCTTCGTGAGGAATTGGCCGCGTGGAAGGAGGCAACTCCAGAATTGCCGACCGCAATGGGCGTGACGGATGGCGAGATTGTGGACACCGCAGTCCATCTTCGTGGCAGTCACCTGACGCTCGGCGACGTTGTGTCTCGCCGCGTCCCTGAGGTGTTGGCATTGGACGACCAGCCCGCAATTCCAGATGAACAAAGCGGCCGCCTTCAGTTTGCTCAGTGGCTGACGAATGGGCGTCATCCACTGACCGCCCGCGTGATGGTCAACCGAATGTGGCGGGGGCACTTTGGCAAGGGGTTGGTCAGCACCGTCGACAACTTTGGACTCAAAGGCAGCCCGCCAAGCCACCCGGAGTTGCTGGATTGGTTGGCGGTTCGATTCGTCGAGGAAGGTTGGTCGATCAAGGCGATGCACCGGATGATCCTGTTGTCGCAAACCTATCAACGAAGCAGCGACTTCGATGCGGAAAATGCGGGACTGGATCCCGGCAACCAGTGGTACTGGCGATTCAGTCTTCGCCGACTGGAAGCCGAAGCGATTCGTGACGGGTTGTTGGCCGTCAGCGGTCAACTTGACCCGACCACGGGCGGGAATCTCATGCAGTACAAGAACCGTGAGTACGTGTTCAACCACACGTCGCAGGACAAATCCAAGTACGATTCGACCCGGCGTTCGATCTACGTGCCCGTGATTCGCAATCACCTTTACGACATGTTTCAATTGTTTGACTACACCGACGCAAGTGTTCTGACTGGTGACCGCAACACCAGCACGATTGCCCCGCAAGCTTTGTTCCTGATGAACTCGGAAATGGTCTCTGACCTGACATTTGCCTTGGCGGATCGTCTGCTGGAAGACGACGCCGACTCTTCCCAGCGAATCCGCCGCTTGTATCGGGAAGCGTACGGGCGACCTCCCAGCGACTTGGAGATTTCCGAGGGCGTTCGCTTCCTCTCGCAGTTTGAAACGCTCCTGCAGCGAAACCAGGTTGCGTCCGGGGACAGAGAGTCCGATCCGGAACGATCGGCCTGGCAAGCGTTTTGCCAAGCCGTGGTCTCGTCCAGTGAGTTTGTTTACATCCGTTAGGAACTATCGCGAATACCGCGTCAACCAATGCCGTCCCCCCTCCTTCCATCCCTCCTGAGCTGATGCAACTCTCACGACGACACCTCTTGCAGACCACCGCAGCTGGTTTTGGATCGCTCGCGTTGGCATCGTTGCTGGCGGACGATGTCCACGCGTCCGGCGGCATCTCAGGGGCTCCCGGTTTGGGGACCCCGCATTTCGCACCGAAAGCGAAACGTGTGATCTTTTTGTTCATGAAGGGCGGGCCGTCGCACATGGACACGTTTGATTTCAAACCTCAACTTCAGAAGGACGACGGCAAACCATTGCCGTTTGAAAAGCCTCGCGTTCAGTTCGCGCCGACCAGCAACCTGTTGGCTTCGCCTTGGAAGTTCAAGCAATACGGCGAGAGCGGCATTGCCGTCAGCGAATTGTTTCCACATGTCGCGGAGTGTGTTGACGATTTGTGCATCGTCAATTCGCTGCATGGAACCAACCCGGCGCATGGCGGGGCGAGCATGAAGTTGCACACGGGCAGCGACGTCTTCGTGCGGCCCAGCATGGGATCGTGGGTCACGTATGGATTGGGCACCGAGAACCAGAACCTGCCGGGGTTCATTACCATCTGTCCGACGCTGGCCCATGGCGGCACGAAAAATTGGGGCTCGGCGTTCTTGCCTGCCAGCGTCTCGGGGACGCCGATCGGCAATGCCAGCCAACCATCGGATCAAGCTCGCGTGAAGTTCGTGAAGAACGCACGGTTGTCGCTCGAAGCACAGCGGATGCAGCTGGACTTGGCCCAGTCGATGAACCGAGGGTTTCTGGAGACGACCGGTCCGGACTCGGCACTCGAAGCTCGGATCAAGTCCTTTGAGTTGGCGTTTCGCATGCAGACCGAGATGCCGGAGGCATTGGACTTGGATTCCGAAACGGCAGCGACACACAAGCTGTACGGCATCGACAACGAAAACACCGCCGACTTCGGTCGCCAATGCTTGATGGCACGCCGATTTGCCGAACGAGGCGTGCGGTTTGTCCAGGTCACGCATAGCAACACCGAAGTGCAATGGGACCAACACGGCAACCTTCGCAAAGGTCACACCCAGAACGCCGCGGAGGTGGATTTGCCGATCGCGGGCCTGTTAAAAGATCTGAAGGCACGCGGGCTGTTGGACGACACGCTGGTGTTGTGGGGAGGCGAGTTTGGCCGCACGCCAACGTGCCAAGGATCCGGGAATGACGGACGCGACCACAATCCGGAAGGGTTCACGATGTGGATGGCGGGCGCTGGATTGAAGACCGGGATCCAGTACGGTGCGACGGACGAGTACGGGTACTACGCGATCGAAAACAAAGTCCACCTGCACGATTTGCACGCCACGATGTTGCATCTGGTGGGGCTCGATCACGAACAACTTACCTATCGCCACGCTGGCCGAGATTTCCGGCTGACCGACGTCGCCGGCAAAGTCGTCCACGACCTATTTGCGTAGGCGAGCAATTTGTTGGTCGTCAATCAGACCAAAGTCTTGTTCGATTTGCGACGACGCCAGGCAAGCCCCGCACCACCGATCGCTAACAGTGCCATCGAAGAGGGTTCTGGAATGGCGGTGACCGAACCATTGAACGCAAATTCCTGAAGGCTATACGTCGTGAGTTGACTTTCGCCGGACGTATCGCTTTGGATGTACAGGCGAAAGTCAATGTACGTTGTGATGTTCTGGAACTTTGGGTCGGCAAGACTGATCGTGGTGCCGGTGAGATTGGCAACGCCGATATCCTCTCGAAATAAATCCAGGCTTGATCTCAATGCGAACTTGGTTGCACCAGATACTCCCTCGCCATCGACGTTCTGATTCCCCACGTAGGTGAAGCTTTCGAGGTCGATTACCGAGTCATTGGTAGGCTCGATGATGAACTCGAAGTAGCGAGTGCTGCCCGCTATCGAACCATCTTGTGTGCGCAAGTCACCCACGACCAATTCATTCTCCCCGACCAGCAGGCTGTATCCGACCCGAGAAACGCCTGCTCTGTAGACATTGGGAGCAGTCACTTGCCCATTCAAATACTCTGCTTCTGTTCCTGTGTTTCCATCGAAGGTGTTACCCAAGATGATTGCAGCGTGCGCCGACGCATCGGCAATCGCCAGGCTGACAACAACGGCGAGTAGAAATCGAGTCACTCTGGATGTTCCGATATCAAAATTGGACGGGACGAGCGTCTCGTCATGATTGGATTCTTACCGACAGTTTTGATCTTATCCGCATTGGGTTCCTTGGGGCAGGGGGCTGTGTTTCCCCATGTGGTGTTGCGTCTCGGGGCCTTGCATAGCCGTTGCTTTCAGTCGACGCGAACATAGTCGACCAGCACACGTGACAATTGCCGCATATCTTCGTTTTCGGAAGCGAAGGGGCCTGTGGTGCGTGCTCGCTCGCACTGGAGCACCGCAAGTCCATGGCGTCCGCTTTCTCGCATTGGTCTGGATCGAACCTCAAGACTCCTAAGAGTAGAACAATTGTCCCCAATTGTTCCGGGAGCCCACCTCAACACGCAAAGCCATCCACGACTTCCGAGATCAGCCAACAGAAATGCCGAGGGAATGGACGTTAGACGACGTGTTGCACGGTTCTTTACAGAACAGTTTTCCTCGACTGTTCTACTCTGGCAGGATGGAACACGCTGAAATGTTGGGTGGCACCGAACAGTGTTCCAACCTAGGAATTGTGCGGCGTCGAATCGATTTCAGAAGCGGACTTTGCCGCAAAGGGATTGGAGTGGACATCGCCGACGATGACGTTCTGCGAACTGATCCAACTGCGAATTTGTTCTTCGGTTTGATAGCCGACTTGATCGCCCAGTTTTTGTCCGCTGCGGAACAAGATCATCCGTGGGATGCCGGTGATGTCGAACTTGCGTGCGAGGTCTCGATTGGCGTTGATGCTGAGAGCATGAATCTCGAAACCTGCCGGCGGATCAGCTTCGATCGCCGCAAGTTCCTCGTCCAAACGGTTGCAGGGGCCGCACGAGGAGGAACCAAACTTCACCAAGATCAGCTTGTCTTGGCCGATCAACTGGTCGAACGATTCTTCGCTGTGCGATCCCGTGATTTCCGACATGCTGCAACCGCTACCCAGCCCGATGATTGCAATGCAGAAAAGCAAACCGATTCGAGTTGAAAACAGGTGGTTCATGGGTGGGAGCTTTCGTGCGGGCTGAGAATCGTGCGTTCACCTCATGGTTGCGGGAGGGGGCGACCATGGTCCTTCCTGGAACTCTTGGTCGCAAATCATGTCATGTCAAATTTTTGGCTGCGATCCGAAGCCACGTCCACTTCCAGCCATTCGCGTCACGCCGATCGACGACATCAAGCAGCCACGCGAACATTTGAGGACAAACGTTCTACTCTGTCGCTGAGTCTTTGCGGCGTCGGATGGTGTTCACCACTATTCTGAAAGATCCCGGAGTTGGAGTGTGCCCAACGCAGAATGGTGCGATTCGTGGATGGTGCGTTCCGGATCGCGAGGCAGGCAAGAAAAAAGGCACCCTCACTTTGGTGAGGATGCCTCGGAGTTGGATCGATGAATCCGGTTCGTCGGTCGGCAGTCTATCGGGCCGAATTCTTCTTTGATTTGCGTCGGCGCCAAGCAAGTCCCGCTCCACCAAAAGCAAGCAACGCCATGGAAGAAGGCTCGGGAACGGCGGAGACTGTTCCGTTGAACGCAAACGAGTCCAAGTTGTATGTCGAGCTAGGGTTCGCAGATGGGTCACTACTTTGAATGTAAAGTCGGAAGTTGACCGGAGAGGTAAGATCCTGGAACTCGGTGTCACTGAGATCAATGGTCGTGCCAAGCAAATTGGCCCCAGGAATCTGGGTAGCGTAACTATCTCGACTTGAGCGAAGTTGGAAGATATCAGGTTCAATCGTTGAGCTACCAGACAATGTTACGAATCCTTCGTAAGTGAAGTCAGTGAGATCGACTTCATAACCGGTAACTGGTTGGATATTGAATTCGAAATAGCGGGTTGAGGAATTGATATTGCCTGAGCCAGCAAAGTTCCGGTAGTCGCCACCAACAAGTGCGGAGTCACCGCCGACAAATCCTCCACCATTCAGGCTGTATCCAATGCGGCTCACCCCTGTCGACGTGATATTTGGATCTGTTACTTGTCCGGCGCTAAAAGGAGAATCACCAGTCGTTTGAACTGGAAATGTGTTTCCGAGAACAATTGCAGCGTTCGCGGATGAAGAGCTCAAGAACAGCAGGCAACCAACGACAATGGTGGTTCGAATCATGGGAAAATATCCTCAGCTATATAGGGTGCACACAAAATGTGTCTGCGAGTAGGCTTCCAGGCTACTTAGGAGACAACTGTATACGCGTGCTAAAATCGCGGAATTTGAAGTCTCTCTTGAGGTTGGCGAGTAGCCCTTTCGGGTTGGGTTCAATTTGATCCCGTGGTTTGCCAAATTCCAAATTCATCGGAGTCAGACGCGTCGCCCTTGTCGCTACTGCCGTTCCGTCAAACGGTGCTGCTCCTTTTCGACGGCCCCATCCGGGGCGGCATGGTGAATTTGCGAACGTTGTCTCGGGGCTTCCACCCCGAGCTAACTACGAGGACTCCTCCGGAGCCATTCATGCCCCTCCGCACCGGAATGGGACGGTCATCGCGAACCAGCGTGCGCACAACTAAGGACCACGTGAACAACGAGTGACGTAGCGGAAGGGCGCGAGCCCTCCGGTTCCTCACCGGGCGGCTTGCGCCACACCGCTAACATCGTCACTTGTTGTTCACGCGTTGCTAACCCGGCAGCAGGCCGAAGGCTGCGGCCAGGAAGGCGGGGCCGTTGAACATGGCGTGGATTAAGATCGCGACCGTTGTGTTTTGGGTCCGATCGAACACGAATGGTAAAACCAGCATCAGCGGCAAGGACAGGACCATCGTCGAAACGCCAAACGGGATGTGGAAGGCGAGCCATAGCATTCCAATGGCCAGCCAACTGTGCCGCATCGTGAGGCGTGATTGCACATAACCTCGCCACAGCAGTTCTTCGCCGACGATGTTCAGCACGAACATGGGCACCCAAAGCAAGAGCAACCAACGGTCGCGACCTTCCAACGGCGACATGTCGATGCACCATGGTTCGGTCTCGACTGGTGGTAACAGATCAAGCCTGGCCAAGTTGCTCCAGGCTGCGAGCAGGAGCCCCGTTCCACCCAGTACCGTGAAAATTCCTGCAGCGGCGTAGTGCCAATCCCGCTGGGTCATCGGATGAACGCGGAGTGACCCAAGCAGCTTCGCGAATGTGTCGGCTCCCTCGCGTCGTGCTTGCCAGACCGCGTAGGCGATCATGGGCGGGAACAATGCGAAGCCGATCAAGTACCAATGCGTCGCCGGGTGAAGTCCGACCTGAGCTCGCAACACCGGAAGCACCCACCACAAAAGCAACACCAGGTACACGAGCGCTGCCAAAAAGATGGCCGCTGCCTGCGAGATCGTCAGTGAAATTTGCCTGCTACTCATTGGGCAACCTCGAAGTCGGCTTCACGCATCCAAACCAATCCTGAGGTTGGCTGGTCGATGCTCGATTCGAACGACTGAAAAGAGGTGCGGGGGTCTCTTCAATGGAACAACACACCGCGAGCGGTCAGGTATCCAACCACAAAGCCAATCGCGGTGAAAACGAGAACGCTGGCCAACCACTGGCCGGTGGAGATGCCTGTTGAGGAAGGCGATGGCGTGAGGGCATCGGGATCCGATTCGGGCGGCGGGGGCGGCGTGACGGTTGAATTGCTGAGCGCAGCGGAGGCCAGCGGGTCGCCAGCAGAGGAGCCGACGTTGTCCCAGCTCATTTCGTCCAGCATGGATTCGCCGAGTGAATCTTCCGGGCGTGGGATACCGGCCGCTGGAATTGCGACGGGTTGCATGCCTTCACCGATTTGAATGGTTCCCGAATCGTTGGTGTCGGCATCCATTGTGGCCCAGGGACTCAGTCGCATCACGACTTCGGCCGCAGTGGTGATCCGCCGGGACACATCCTTTTCCATCATGTCCGCGATTGTGTCGACAAACGCATCACTGAGTTCGGGTGCCTGTTGAGTCGGCTTGAGCGGCATCTCGTTCAAGTGCCGGCGGCATTTCGATTTCGAGTCGCCGCCGGGAAATGGAACCGAACCTGTGCAGGCGTAGTACAGCGTGCAACCGAGCGAATAGATATCGCTGGGCGGTCCGACTTGGTCTGGCGTTCGAATCTGTTCAGGGGACAAATAATCAGCCGTTCCGACCACCATCCCGGCCCGCGGATCGTCATCCGGCCCAAAGGACAACGCGGCCAAGCCAACGTCAGAAACTTTGGCGTGACCGTCGGGCGTGACCATGATGTTGGCGGGCTTCACGTCGCGATGGACCAAACCGGATTCATGAGCGTAGGCGAGTCCGGCGGCGGCTTGGGCGATGATCGACGCGGCTTGTTGCATCGACAGTCGACCGTGCTCGCGAACCAAGCGTCGCAAATCGGTGCCGGGGACATACTCGGTGACCAAGTAATGTACCTTGCCGTCCTTGCCCGCGTCGAAAGCACGCACCAAGTAAGGACTGTCCAGATTTGATTGGAGCCGAATTTCGCGAGCGAAGCTTTCCAGGCTCAACGGGTCGGACTTTTGCAACGGCAAGACCTTGATCGCGCACTGCCGGCCCATGATCTTGTGCACGCCACCGAAGACTTGCCCCATCCCGCCTTGGCCGAGAAACTCCGTGATGACGTAGTTGCCCAATGTCAACTTGGTTCGCCCAGCCCGAATTTGTTGTGACTGGTAAGGTGTCAAGATTCGATCGCGAACGAGAACCTTGGACATCTCTTCGCAGACCAATTCGGGGTCCAAGCGATCTTCGCTGGCAAGGTTTTGTTTGACCTCTTTGGCGGCGCGTTCCCATTGCTCCGCCTGCAGCAAGTCAGATCGCAGGGCGGCTTCTCTAAAAACGGCGACGGGGGAAAGCGGTTCGCTCATCGGGTCACTTGTTGGTGTCGAAGACGACGCACAAGTGAGTCACGCCGTGTCCCGACGAGGCCCATTCAATCCGGTCGTCTTCGCATTTGACTTCGCCGTCAATCGATGCCTTGTCAATGGCTTGCATCGCAACGGTTTTCGGCGGTGCCGACACGTCTTCGTTGTGATTCCCAAGTGGGCGAGACAAGGGCGAGATCGGATGGGCCAAAGCAACCGGCTGGCAGAAACGAACCACACCCCGAACCGATTTGCTGGTCGTTTGGATGGCACGCAAGTGCAACACCATGCGGCCATCGTCCAGCTTCCCAGTGGCGACAATTTGGACGCGCATGGTGGATGGCGATGCGTGCATCAACCAAGAACCAGCGGGCACACCATTTCGAATCAGTTGACCGTCGGGAACCTGCAACACCGTCGGAGTGCGCCAAGGTTGCATGGAAGCGTCGATTGGGTGCGGCACGTCAAATCCAAACGCGAATTCGTGCCACGGCGAAAAGCCATCGGTGGCTTCGTTTGTCGGAGGGGCTGCCTCGGCGAGAGGCAGCAAGGTTTCCAGGAAGCGATCTTCGCTGCGGCGATGAAAGCTGTTGCCGTGGGTGGCGACCAGCGTTTGGCACTCGTCTTCCTCATGAACGAATCCAAGTGGAGCGAGGAATCGTCGAGCACTGGTCCGGTGCAGCTTTTCACGCACGATGGCCCTCACCACGGGGCTGGCACCGGGGAACGCCATCCGCAGGACCGGGTGATGGATCCAATCCAAGGGAGCGTTCGCATTTTTCTCAGCGTTGGATGTTCGTGGTAACGCTTCGAATCGGATGCGGTACCGCACCAATCGGCTGCCTCGAACCAATTCAATTTCGGATTGCCACTGGAGCTGTTGCCCGGTGGCCGAATCGGAGGCATCTCCGGAGCTCGCGGTGGGCAGTGCGATCGTACCGGCCATCGCGACAACGCCTCGCGAGACCGAGTTTTCTTTCGTTTGCACCGAGTCGCATTTGGCGACCAAGCCGCTTGCGTTCTTGTCGGCCGACTTCCTTTTGGCGGGCACAAATTCAATCCGAGTCGACAGGCGATTGCCGCGGACTTTGCCGCTGTAAACGCCTTGGATTCCACCGTGTTCGGGATTGAGGTTGAGTTCCAAGAACTCGTTGCTCATCCGTTCGCCGTCCACAATTGCGCCGGGACCGCGGCTCATCGAACGGCCAAGTTGTTTCGCCCATCGAATCAGGCGAGGGTGATCGCCGCCGGCGGCGGGGACGCCGGTTTGCACGGCGGGTTCAGCCAGCAACGGTTTGGCCGCAGGGTTGGAACTGGTCCAGCGATATCCCCAAGCAGGAATATCGAGCACCGCGTCGGTGTGGTTGCGAACGGCGTGGGCATGAAAGACGGAACGATTGTTCGTTGGCAATTTGCCTTTGACGAGTACTCGTTGCCGCGTCGGCACACCGCTGTGATTGATGACCAGCACATTGTCGGTTGGTTGGGGATTTGAGGTCAAATCCGCAGGTGCTTCGGTGCAGCCGGTCAGGCCGAGGGATTCGGCCAGCCCATGAGTTGGGTCCGTTCGGCGCGGGTTGGCCAGCATCGACAGACCGCTGGCATCGCGACTCGATTGTTGTTGAACCAAGGAAGCGTACCCGGTCGCGGATTGTCGAGCCGCTTTGGCTCCCGCTTGCATGCGATCCGCAGGTGAGGCTTTCCAAGAGGCCGAGGAGCCATGGTGATAGGGATTTTCGCCGTCGATGAAGTATTCGTCGATTTTCCAGAAGCGACCGAGGGCAAGGGTCCAGGTCGCGGCTCGATTCAAATCATTGAAGCTGTCGCAGCCTTCCCCCGGCCAGTGGACTAGCAAGGCCGTCGCGATTTCGCCCGCGTCGATCGCTTCGCCCAAACGCGTTCCGAGCGTTAGGAAGGACGACTCGTTGTTGGCATCCAGAGGCTTGGCCGTGAGCGCCTCAATTTCGTGACCGTTCTCGCCAAGGATCACCTTTGCTTCGTCACCAAAGCCGGTTCCGTTCAGAAAGTCGATGGGCAGCAATCCGCGGCACTGAGTTTGGGATTGCCCATCGTGCTTGTGGCTGGCCAAGGCTGCGACGACTTCCGGTGTGGTGCTGCCGCCCAATCGAGCATGCACGACCATCGGTTGGCCAATCGCTCGCTCTGCCTGATCAATGGATTCACGCAGGGTGCGTTCCATTTCGTCGATCGTCAGCTCATCGAAACAAATTGAGGGAGCGGGGCCGCCGCCGGCCCACGACATCGCCTCCGCCGCAAAACGCGATTGGAATTTTTGCTGCACCGTTGCATCGGCATTCAGCACCGCCTCCGCAACGGCTTGATCGACCAACGCGTTGCGGGGTGTCGCCAAGATCGCTTCGGTTGTGCTGGTCGTCGGCTCGGGCTGATCGAAAAAACGGTCCAGCGTCGACGGGGTCAAAAGCGTGAGGTCGATCAACGACGGGTCGGACGCAAAGTAGTGGTCGCGTTCTTCCGCGAGAGCGTCGAAGCAATCGTGCAGTGCCGCCGCGGTGGCTTCAGCGTCGTTCCGCGTCCACGCTTCGGCGGCATCGAGAACTCGTGTTTCGAAGTAAACCTGATCGAGATTGCTGGTGTAGCGAAGCCGGCGGGTCAGCACCTGAATTTGCCACCACGTGTAGCCGAGTGCGAAAAAGTCGGCGGGGCCGATCTCGCGGCCGTTTTCCGTCACCAGGCGGATGTCATCCAGCAGCGAGGCTGAAAGATTGGGCCAATCCGTGTTGGGCTCCTTCTTCAACGTGCTCGAGTCACCGAACCAATTGGATTCGATCGACGAATCAATCAGAGCCAATGCGTCTTGGCGACTGCGGCAACGGATTCGGATTTCGCGGTGCGTTTCCTGTTCAATCGTGACGCACCGGTGCTCTGCATCGGACTGCGGCAAAGAATCGCGAACGGAGGCGGTCAGTTTGGAAATGCTGGCTTCCGGCACCAGTAACAGACGAGTGGCCCCCTCGTTGGAGGGGCTGTTGTCTGCTGTTGGGGAGGATTCGGTCGATTTCGAATGGCTGCCGAGAGGAGTCGGCGGCGATGGCAAATCGTCGGCTCGATGCCAGGTGGGGACGCGTCCCACCTGAGAGAGAAGGCGAGGGTGCCAAGCAGCGGTCAACGTGCCCAGCAGGCTCTGGGCGGCGTTATGATCCAACCGGGAAGGGAAATCTTCGATCGTGCTGCAAGGAATTAGGACGCAACATTCGGCAAAGGACGGCATGAGCGACTAAAATTTGACGTGAAGGAGCGAAAAGGGGATACTAGCGGTTTGGCGAGATCGCCGGCACCTCCCGGACTCGCCCCTGGTATCAACTTTAGCTGATGCCACTCATCGATTTGAAAAATCTTGTCTCTTCGTGTTGAAAGTAAACCATGGCCGGATCCGGCGGCGTTTGGGGAATCGAAATTGGTCAGAGCGCGCTCAAAGCGTTGCACTGCGTCAAACAAGGCGATGAGATCGTTGCCGATGCGTTTGATCTGATCGAGTATCCCAAAATTCTGGGACAGGCCGATGCGGATCCTGACCAGCTGATCGCCGATGCGCTCGATCAGTTGATGCAACGAAATGATGCCATTCGCGATCGAGTCTGCATCAGCGTTCCCGGTCAAAGCGGTCTGGCGAAGTTCTTCAAACCACCACCGGTGGAACTGAAGAAAATCCACGACATCGTCAAGTACGAAGCCAAGACTCAGATCCCGTTTGAATTGTCCGACGTGGTTTGGGATTACCAAACGATGCCGGGAGCAACGATCCAAGAAGGCTACGCCCTGGAAAGCGAAGTCGGTTTGTTCGCAATGAAACGTGAGCAGGCCTACCGTCAACTCGCACCGTTCCAGGAGTCCGACATCGAAGTCGACATGGTGCAGCTGACTCCAATCGCTCTTTACAACATGGTCGCTTACGACCGGTTCCATGAGCGAATTGAAAACGAGACGTTTGATCCGGATGAACCACCGACGTCCAGCGTGCTGCTTTCGATCGGCACCGACAGCAGCGACTTGATCGTGACGAACGGTTTTCGGATTTGGCAACGCAGCATGCCGATCGGCGGGAACCACTTCACCCGGCAACTCACGAAAGACCTCAAGCTCACGTTTGCGAAAGCTGAGCACCTCAAACGCAATGCTCGCGAAGCGGTCGACCCGAAGCTTGTCTTCCAAACCATGCGGCCGGTCTTCAATGATTTGGTCACCGAGGTCCAGCGTTCGATCGGATTCTTCCGCAGCATCGACAAGAAGGCCGAGATCACTGAATTGTTGGTGACGGGGAACACAGTCAAGATGCCCGGCCTGGCGGCTTACTTGGGCAAAAACCTCGGTTACGAAGTCCACACGCTGGATCGATTCAATCGATTGTCCGGCGATGACGTCTTGAGCATCCCAACCTTCCGCGACAACGCACCGACTTTCGCGGTCTGTTACGGGTTGTGTCTGCAAGGGCTGGGACTGAGCCAGATTCACACGTCGCTGATCCCGGCCGAGATCAAAACCGAACGGATGATCCGTGCGAAGAAGCCTTGGGCTTTGGCGGGCATGGCGGCTCTGTTGTTGGGCGCGACCACCCAGTACGCGTTGACACAGCGGTCTTGGCAAACGACTCACGAGGACCTTTGGTCCAGTGCCGAAGCAGCCGTGACGAGCATGTCATCTTACAGTTCGGATCAAAAATCCGAAGACTCGTTGTTGGTCAGTCGCTTGACGTTCCTGAATCGTCTGGGCGAAGAAATTTCGGGCAACGCGGAACGCCGCCTCGTCTGGTTGGAACTCATCAACGCAGTCAACGCTGCGATCCCACGTGCGGAATACCCTGAGGGGAAGATCCCCAGCGTCAAAGAACTGCCGCTGGAAGACCGTATCGATTTCCACATCTCCGAGATCGACACCAAGTTCTACGAAGATCTCGCGGAAGGTTGGTACTCCGAGCGGTTGGATGTTCGTTACAAAGAAGAGATGAAGAACTGGTACGACTTGATGCGAGATTCGGCGCCGCCGGAAGAACTCGCCGACGACACGGGGCCCGAAGAAGAAGGTTGGGTCATCCAACTCAAGGGATACCACTACTACAACAGCCCGAAACACAAGGGCGAAGAAGGCAGTCAGCACGTTCGCAAGTACCTGACGACCAACTTCCGTGAAAAACCAATCAACTTGATCGACCCGCAGGGCAATCCGATCACCTTCACACCGGAAGAGTTTGGTTTCAGCTACCCATTGTTGCTGAATGAGAACCAACCCCAACTGGTTCAGGTTCCGAACCCGGATTACGACCCCGTCTCCGCCATGACTGCGATGCAATTGCGGGCCGAAGGGGACGAGGACGTCAAAGTTGAATCGCCCACCTTGGAGGTCCTACGGCTCGACTTCGTGTTCCAGGTGGTTTGGAAAGAAAGCGTTCTCAGTGAACGAATCGAAGCCAAGCGATTGGCGGATGAAGAAGCTGCTTTGGAGGCCGAAATGGAAGGCGAGGGCGGCAGCACCGAGGACGATCTCGATGCCGATCCGGATTCCGTCGCGATGGCCAACTAGTCCAACTTTTCGGCGATCACCTCGCCACCCACAAACAACCTTTTCACTCTCGACTCGGTCTGATCGATGGATCAACTCAAGCAAGCATTCGCTTCCGCAGCCAAGTATGGCTTTTGGATCGGTACCGGCACCATCACGCTTGGCGCGCTGGCGATCTGGTTCATCGTCACCGGCAATCTGGTGAAGGAGAACACAAGTCGCGCCGGAAAGATCAAGGGCGACGTCAGTGCCGTGTCGTCGTTACGCTCGGAACTCAACGAGCATCCCAACCCGACTTCCAAGGAGGCGATGGATTTACTGATTGAAGCTCGCCAGGACGAAGTCTTGCAAGCTTGGCAAGAAGTCTACGATGCCCAACGCGACATCCTCGTGTGGCCCGAAGAGGAACTCACAAAGGAGTTCGTCGACGAATTTCGAGACCTCGTCCCGATCGAGGCCCACATTGCCTACCCGCCAGAACCAGGGCAGGAAAAGCCCACATCGTTCTTGAACACCTACGCGTTCTATATCAAGAACGTGTTGCCCAGCATCGCTGAAATCGCGAAAGCCGAATGGGAAGCCGAATTCCGTTCCAACAGTGCGGCCGGTGGTGGAATGGATGCCATGATGGGTGGCATGGATTCGATGATGGGGATGGGCATGGGAATGGGCCGCGGTCCAGTCAACATCGCTGGCGTGGAAGATGTTCCATTGGTGGATTGGCCTGTGGGTTCGCAGTCAGCCATCATCTCGGAATTGTTCCCGTGGCAAGGTCGTCGTCCCACAACGTTGGAAGTCTATTACAGCCAAGAAAATCTTTGGATTCTGCGGCAACTGCTGGGAATCGTGGCGGACGTCAATGGCGATGCGAAGCAACCGTTCGAAGCCAAGATTCACGTCATCAACCACCTCTCTCTCGGTAAGAAGGTGAAGTTCACCGCCGGTTCCATTCAAAAACCAGGTGTTGCGATGGCCGGTGGCATGGGGGGCATGGGCGGAATGGACATGGGCATGGATATGGGAATGGACATGGGCATGGGGGGAATGGACGATATGTACGGAGACATGGGCGGGATGGGAGGCATGGGTGGAATGAGTGGCATGGAAGCTCCCGATCCAGTTGACAATCGTTACGTCGATACCGCTTATGAACCCATTGATGGGGCGACCTTGCGATCCGCTCTGGAAAGCGAATCTCCCGAAGACGCACCGTTGAAAGTTGCCAAACGTGTGCCAGTCATGATGTCTCTCCAAGTTGACCAACGCTACATCCCAGACTTGCTGGCAGCGTGCGGCAGTGCACCGCTGATGGTCGAGGTCAAACAGGTCCGAATCCTTCCGAAGTCGGCGGGTGCAAGCGCTGTTGGCGCAATGGGCGGTGGCGGGGGTGGCGGCATGGGCGGCATGGATTCAATGATGGGCGGCATGGGAATGGATGAAGGCATGGGCATGGGGGGCGGCATGGGCATGGATGGCGGCATGGGTATGGGCGGCATGGGTGGTATGGGTGGAGGAGCCAGCCAAGGTCCCAAGGAGAAATTTCCTCTCGATGTCACCGTCGAGGTCTATGGTCTGATTCACATTTACAACCCACCTAAGAAAGACCAACTGGGCGTGGAACTGGTCACCGAAGACACCGTCTTGGATGGCGAGACCATGGCCGAGAGTGCAGAGGAAGACCTGAAGGAGTCCAATGGCGGCAATGGTGCGGCGGGTTCCGGAGCCGATGCGACCGCTCCTGTTGACACGCCCGATTCAGCTTTGCCACCACCAGCCGGATCGGAACCGGATGCGGTGAATCCTGTGGATGACGCCAATGCACCGGCACCCCCGGCGGGCGAAGCGTCGGTGACAGGTGGTTCCGCCGCGACGACGGGATAGCCGTTTGAAGTTGTGGTTCTGATTGGAGGAGGCGACCCTCCAATCGATGAACCGGGTTTGATTGACCTCGTCGCCAACCTTTCCTTTTCTTTTTCGTTTGTGCGAGACAACTCATGGATGCCGACAAGATCAAGCAATTCTTCATCCTTCACGGTGAAAAATTTGTGGTCGGAATCGTTGTTCTGGCGGCTGCGTGGATGGTCTACGCTGGCCTGCAGATGCCCAACATGCTGGACGAGGTGCAGCCCGAGCGATTGGCCACTGATGCCAACACGGTGCGGAGCAGCATCGATGAGGATCACAACGAGCAAATCTTGCCCGAACGAAAACCGCAGTTCGACATCCTGGCGGAAACCGCTCGCAAACGGACGCCGGTCGATTCCACGGCGTACAAGATGCCTCACCTGTTGGAACGAAAGACAATCGACACCTCGGTTCGACGCAAGGACCCGGTGATGCATCCGCCGATGGAACTGCGTGTCGACAGCCACATCGCTTCGATCGCAATGCTCTCGCGAAGTGGAGACTACGCGCTCAAGGATCTGGAAGGTGCCGAAGCCTTGGAAGTGGTGGAACAAGAGAAGCCTCGCCCGCGTCGTGGGAGAAATCGCCGTGGCGGTGGCATGGATGAAATGATGGGCATGGGCATGGAAATGGGGATGGATATGGGCATGGGCATGGACGCTGGGATGTACGGCGAAGACATGGGGATGGGCATGGACATGGGAATGATGGCCGGCGGCATGGGAACCATGTCCGCCTCATCAGCCGGTCGCCGTTTCAATGCGAAAAACAACTTCGGGTTCGTTGCGACTCCGAAGGACAGCATGCAGCCAGTGCCGGAATACGCCTGGTTCATTTCCGGGACCGCCGTCATCCCTCACAAAGTGCTCGCCGAATCATTCCGCGAGGCGCTTCAAGAAGCGGAAGGCTACCTGCCGATTCGCGACCAACCGCTGTACCACAATTACGAGGTGCAACGTGCTGACGTGACGAACAAGAGCGTGGACGAACTGACCGACAAGGACTGGGTGGTTCGCTACACGCGTGAAAAGAACGTTTTGGAAGCAGCCAAACTTTGGGCCGGGTATGCCAAAGAAGTTGTGCCGGAAGAATATCGCGACTTGAACGTGACCGCGTACATCCCGCCGATTTTGTTGGTTGACTACAAAGACTTCGTCACTCACCCGTTGATTCCGATGATCTCCCGTCGCGAAGAGCAGATGAAGGCTCGCGAGGAAATGATGAAGGAACAAGAGTTCGGGATCGATGACCTCGAATTGGCTGGTCCCAATGCCTCGGGAATGTCCGGCATGGGAATGGGGATGGATATGGGCATGGACATGGGCATGGACATGGGGATGCAAATGGACATGGGCATGGGCATGGGTGGCATGGGAGCCTATGGCGGGATGGCGATGGTGGAAGAAGATCCCGTTGAATACAAGCTGATGCGGTTTTACGATTTTGCGAGCACCGCCGACAAGAATACGCCTCGTCCTGGTCGCAAATACGTCTACCGAATTCGGTTGGCGGTCGTGGACCCGAACTTCCCCGCCAACGCTCTGCAACAACCCAAGGTCTCCACCTTGTCGGGCGAGGTCTATCAACGAGTCTCCAAGTTGATGGAAGCCGCCGAAGCGGACAAAGCCCGCAAGGGACACTTCCAACGTTGGTCGGAATGGAGTGCACCGAGCCCGCCGATTTCGCTGCCAACTTTCAATGACTACTTCGCTGGACCTGTCGAGTCACCACGCACGAAGGTGTTGACGGTTCAAGGCAAGAAAGTGGAGTACTCCCCGGATCCGCCGACCGCGAAAGCAGTCAACTTCAGTTACAACACGACGTATAAAACGGTGATGCCGATTTGGATGGAAAGCATCAGCCCAGGTTCTGTTCTTTCCTACGAGGGCCCGGCGGAGTTGATTGATCCGATTGATCTCGTGGTCAAAAAGGTAGAAGATGCGAAGGTGACTTCGCAAACCACGGTCATCGATCTCGAGGGTGGCCGCGTGCTGCCCATGACGGGCGATTCTGAATTGGAAGAGCCGGGGATGATGTTGCTATACGACGAGAATGGCTCGTTGAAGGTGACCGGCGAAGTGGACGATCAAGAGATGTATCGCATCTACTCCTTTGCCGAAGAACGCGGTCTGTAATAGCGAATGCCCCGATTCAACGCCTTTGAATATCTTTCCGCGCCAGAATCCACTCAGGCGGGAGCGTGCATCGGCGTTGTCTACGGTGTGGACAGCACACTACGCAAATGGGCGATCGATGCGATCGTTGGCGACAGTGAATGGACGCAGGTCGACGGCGAGGTTTGCAAATGGTCGGACCTGCGTGACGACTTAGCCACGGCGTCGTTGTTTGACTTTGACGGCGGGGACAAGCGAACTTTGGTCGTCCGATCCGCTGACAAGTTTCTTTCCAACCATCGCAACGAGATCGAAAAGTACGTCGCCGCGCCCGGCGACGCGACGCGGTTGGTGTTGGAACTGGAATCGCTCGCGAGCAACACGCGAGTGTACAAGGCGGTCGACAAAGAGCACTTGCTGGTCGCTTGCACCAGTGCCACCGATGCGAAACTCGGGGTCACTGCGGCGTCGCGTCGAAAGTTTCTAACCAACTTTGTTGCCGAGCGTCACAAAACCCAACTTGCCGCCGCCGCTGCCGATGCGTTGATCGAGATGTTGGGGGAAGAGATTGGGATGCTTGACACCGAGATCGCAAAGCTGGCGTTGTACGTGGACGTGGGAGGAAAGATCGAAGAGCCGCTGGTGCGCGATGTCGTCGCGGGATGGCAAGGCAAGACGGTCTGGCAAATCACCGACGCGATTGCGGCGGGGGATGCCGCAGAAGCTTTGAGGCAGCTCGATAAACTCTTCAGTGGCGGGCAACGGGCGATCGCGTTGCTGCCTCAAATCGCGTGGTCGCTGAGACGTTTGGGCATGACCACCGCTGCGATCGAATATCGCGAACGAAGTGGGCGTCCCTGGCAATTTGAGGACGCGTTGGCGGCCGGCGGCATCCGGCGTGGATTTGAAATTCAATCGGCGAAGAAACAGTTGCAGTCGATTGGTCGCGAGCGAGCGAAGCAGCTCTTGCCGTGGTTGTTGGATGCGGATCTTCGGTTGAAGGGAACGCACAGCGCGGAAGGCCGTGACCGTTTCTTGCTCGAACAATTGATTCTGAAGCTCGCTCGACAAACCTGATTGGCGGCACGCATTTGGTGGTGCCTCAGCTGATGCTCAGCTGAGGTTCGGCCGCTGTGATGATGTTCTCATCCGTCGGCCAAGTGAAGCGGAACGTGGCTCCTTTGCCCTTGCCGGGATCAACCCAAGCTTCGCAGCCTTGGACTTGGACCAATCGTTTCACCAAATGCAGCCCCATGCCAGTTCCGCGACGGTCTTGTCCGCTTTCGAGCGTTTGGAACATTCCAAAAATACGTTCTTGAGCAATGGACGGAATGCCGGGTCCATCATCGCTCACCGTGAATTGATAGGACTCGTCGATGACTTGAGACGTGACGGTGATGACACGGCCTTGCGGTGCGTGTTTGATGGCGTTGCCAATCAAGTTTCGGAAGACCTGTTCGAGTGGTCCACGAGCAGTGGTGAGGCACGGCAATTGTTCTGGCAGTGACAATCGCATCGTGTCGGGCGGGGACATGAACGCGAACAGTTGTGGCAATGCCGTGTTCAGGTCAATTGGCTCGACTGTATCGGTTTGTTGGTTCACGCGAGCATAGGCCAGCAAATCATTGAGCAACCCGTCCATCCGGCTGACTTGAGCGTTCAGCATCGTGAGGTGTTCGCGAACCTCTTGTCCAACCTGCTTGGGCATGTCTTCGTTAATCCACTCAGCCAAGTGCATGATGCCCCGGAGCGGTGCTTTGAGATCGTGCGACGCAATGTAGGCGAAGCGATCCAGGTCTTCATTGCTGCGTTCGAGTTCTTCTTGTTTTGCTTTGAGATCGATCGCGACCAAATGAGGTTCCGTGATATCGGTGAAGGTCGCCAGGGTCATGATTTGGTTTTCAACTTCGATTGGGGCGGTGACCACACTGATCCGCATCTCGCTTCCATCGGTGCGAGTGGTTTGAAACTCGAGTTGACGAAGTGTTGACGCTTGCGATGCCCGTTTGTCCGCTGGGGGTGTGAGGTGTTCGTGCAAATACACCGGCATCAGATCGCTCAATTGAATCGGGTGATCAGCGGTGGGGGCGAGTTGATACATCGATTCAATCTTCGAATTGACCAACTGCAATTGGTGATTGGAATCGATCAGCACACTGCCCATTGGGCTGCGTTCGAAGAGGTTTCGAAACTGAGCCTCTTTGTTTGCCAGAGCCTGCTGTGCCTCGTCGATCTCGGTGATGTTGGTGCCGACGACCAGGATGCGTGGAGCGTGATCGTGAAGCGAAGGCATCTCGTACTTGTCGATCAGCATTTTGTAGTCTTTGCCGTTTTGATTCTCCAATGTTTCCCGAGCTCGTCGAAGTGGTTGCTTGTCTTGCAACAGTTGTCGATCGGAGGCTTGAAAACGCTCTCCCTGTTGCGGGTAGATATCACGAGTGAGTTGGCCTTCGATTTCTTTCGGGCTCAAACCGGTGGCGTCAGCGGCGGCCCGGTTGACCCGTAGGATCCGGTGCGATTCATCTTTGATCCAAACGAAAGTCGGAATCGTGTCCAGAATCGTTTGGATTTCTTGGTGGCTGTCTTCGAGTTCTCGCTTGGCGCGAAACTGCTGGTCCACATCCAGCAGGACACTCAGCCAAATCGTCTCCCCACTTTCCTTCAGAGTGATTGTTCGTCCGCGTTCTTCGGAATATCGATAGCTGCCGTCACCGCGACGCAGTCGATACTGGAGAGGCGCTTCGGTGATCTCAGGATGTTTTTTGGGGGCCCAAACACGGCGTTCAAAAACCTCTCGGTCGTCCGGATGCACGAGATCGAGCCATGTCGAAACCGCGTCGGCGGAAGGCGGGGCAACTTGGTCCAAGGAGGAAAAACAAAGTTGGCTAAACAGCGGCGGTTGCGTGTCGGGCGATGGGCTCGAATGGATCGGCCGCAGATAGAACCCACAAGTTGCAAGTTCCAGCACATCGAGAAAAAGCTCGCCGTGAGACTGGAGGTAGTCGCGGAAGGCTTTCATATCAAAGGTGTTGAACAGAGGGGGGGCGGAGTTGGCGTCGATGAGTAACAGTAGCATCGACTGCCGGGCTCGGCGTTTCGCCTGTTCAATTTGCAAGGCTCTCATATGCAGCGCGATCAGACGCCGTGCTTGGAGGTGTCGTCAACATGATCAACTGAGCGGTGGCTTTTGCCTTGTCGGGGGACCCTGAGTCTGCGATCGCACGCAACCATCCGATCGTTGCTGTGTGCCAAGCCGCGGTACCCTGCGGCAGACCGTCGGCCAGTCGTTTCCACCAAGTGGCCGCACGTTTCTGATCCGATTTCAGTGGTGACACGGCGTAGGCATTGGCCGCTCTCCGGCACCACTGAGCCGCCTGCCCAGGTGATTGATGAAGCTCTTTCGCGATCCGAGTTTCGGCCTTCTCGCTTTGCCCTCCCCAGATCATCCAGCCAACTCGTTGCAGATCGCTGGGGAAGCGACGTGGTTTCGCATCGGCTTCCGTCTGCTCACTTTTCAGGGATAGCAAATAGTGACCGATGTCGACTCGTCGGGTTGGGGTGGCAGCCACGTCGATTTCCAAGCGTCTGGCCAACGCTTCATTCAGCCCGGTGGGAGGAACCGCTTCGATGGAGCGGGATTGCCCCTGGCGAAATGATTGCAACTGACGGAAGAACCCTTCACTGGTATCGGATTGAAACTCAGGCCAACGTGGGTCGGTTGTTTCCGCGAGCAGACTGATCAGGTCGGCATGAATCGTCCGGATGAATCCAAGATCGTCGCGAGCGTCCAGTTCGTCATGCATCGCCTTGATCGCTGCGGGATGCGACAATCGAAGCCAAGCCGTTGCCCACGCCCTCAGCGCATTGTCACGCACGGAATCCAATTCAGACAAATCTGTTTCCCAGTGTGTCTCAGCAAACTGCAGTGAGATTTTGGCGGCGTCGAGCCAGCGTTCATCTCGCCGAGCCCATTCCATTCGCCACCGGATGGCAGCAAAGGCCGATTGGGAGTCCGGCCACTGTTTCGCGATTTGGATCAGCATCTCGTCGACGTCGGAATCCGTGGCGACGGTCGGCCCGGCTGCCTGGGCGATCGTTGCCGCTTGCAGCAATGCCTGGGCCGACTCGGGAGCCTTTGGGTGTCGCTGGCTGATCCGTCGCAACAACTCCACCGCGGCTTTGGAATTGGATTGCCGTGCAAGGAGTGCGGCGGCTTTGAGTGCGGAGTTCACACTTCGCGAGGCGACGCGATCCGAAGCGGCTGCCTTGGCAAAGTGCAGAGCGGATTGCATCGGTTCGCCACGACGCAGGAAGTACATGGCGTCGGCGATCCACAGCCGTGGGTCTGAATCATCCGTAGTTGGTCGGGGGACGCCCTCGGTTGATTGCAACCGAAACTGGGCCACAATCGTGTCGGCGCGATCCTTGGCGTTCGCCCCGTGCCGTTCGTGGATCGATTCCAACCAATCCGCGACTGCCGTTTCGTCTTGTCTCGCCAGCAAGTAACGCAGGAAGGCCAAGTCCATTTGCACACCCACACGGGCTGCATTGGGATCGTCGGCGTAAACTTGCTGCAGCATCCTCTCAGCGGCCTTCAAATCACCTGCCGTCAGTGCAACTCGAATGCGCAAAGCTCGGATTGATTCGGAGGGCGGATTCGAATCGGATGTGGCAGGGATTGCCTTGAGGGATTCTCGAAGCACAGCGGCGGCGGATCTCGCGTCGCCTTGCCGCAGATGGGCTTCTGCCAACAGACGCAACACTTCCGATCGAGCGACCCCGTCGGCGGGCAACGCCAGCAACGCGGCTTCTGCGATCTGCACCGCCTCGGCAGCCGACGCCACGCCGTCACCGCTTCCCTGCGAAAAAAGTTCGGATTTCAACACGGCCAGTTCGACACGTGAGAGCCAAGTCAAACTTTTCTCACGGGCGGACTCCGGCGATTCCAGTTCAGTCAAACGTGCCTTCAGCTTGGCATCGGCCTCGCCCACGTTGGTCAACAGCACCGACAGCTTGTCATCGGGGATGGGGCGCGCGATGACTTCGATCAAATCATTGCGAGTGGACTGCACCAGGCTGTCCGAGGATCCCGAATCCACCAGTCGACCCGACCGAATGGATGCGTTGTCAGCGGTACCGTTGGGCGATGCTTGAGACCATCCCCGGTTGGCTGATGCCAATGGCAAGAGAACCAAGCACCCCACGAAGCAGGCCGTCTTTCTTCGATTCGCAATCATGGCGAGGCTGGCTCCGGCGACGATTGGAACTCTGACGACTCAGCTCCATCGCCGAGGGAGGTGGCTTGCCCAGGCCCCGATGAATTGGCGGAAACCGCCAAGTGAACTTGGGCAAATCCTGACAAGCGAACCAGATCAACGGTGGCGACCGTGACGGCCATTGAGATTTCTCCTTCGGGATCCACGATGATGGGAGGTGAAAGGCCAAGTTCCGCGATCGCTTCCAATCGAGATCGCAATGATTCGGGCGACGACAGCCTGGTGGTGCCCAACAGATAGCGCACGGAGGACTCACCCGAGCGTTCGATTTTCAGGATCAGCTCTTCGACAGATGCTTCGGAGGTGACTTCTTGAGGAGACAACTCCGACGACGCTGCCGAGGAATCTGCAGCGACTGCCAACCCGCCCGGCATGTCTTGCTCGGGAGCGTCAAAACTGCTGGTCCAAACAAAGAACACTAGCAGCAGGAAAACGACATCGATCATGGAAGTCATTCCGATGCTTTGCTGCGAACCACTTCGAATGCCAGGTCGCTTCATGGCGATGCTCCTGACCGCTGCTTGGATGGCAGCGTTGCGATCGAAAGGTCGCGAATGCCGGCTTGGTTGATTTGGTGCAGAACCGGTTCCACAAATTGATAGGCGACCGATTGGTCGACTCGCAGTCGGACAGGCGTTTCTGCGATCGATTTCGTTTGCGTCAACCGGGTGATCATTTCTTCCAGCCCAACCGGTGTCGCGCCCAGCCACAGTTGATGCGATGAGTCCATGGTCAGGTTGATCGGAGCGGCGTTGGGATCGCTATCGATTGAAGACGACGCCGAGGGCAAATTGACCGCGTGTCGGTTTTCTTGCCGAGCCAGGTGACTGGAGACGAGAAAGAAAATGATCAGCAGGAACACGACATCGATCATCGGTGTCATGTTGATCTCGTCCACCCGACGACCGTTTTGGATGGATTGGCTGGGTGAACGCATGAGAGAAAGACAAGAGCGAGATAGTCACGGCGGTGCGAGACCACTATCGTAGTGCAAATTCTACTTTTGTTTGCCACGCGAAAATTTGCATGCCTTCGGAATCTTCCCCGTCGCTTTCCCAAGACGCTTCGAATCCTCCCGAGGTCCCTCGCGGTGGGGCGTGGACGTTTGTGAAAAACTTTGCTCGTAACCCCACTCAGGTTGGTGCCGTTTGGCCCAGCAGCCCTGGATTGGTGCGGCAAATGGTGGATTGGTTCGATTGGGACACGGCTCGTGGAGTCGTTGAATTTGGGCCGGGAACGGGGGTCTTCACCGAGGCCATCCAAAGCCATTTGCACGAGGACGCCAAATTTTTCGCGATCGAACGATCACCTGAATTGGCTGCGATCACCCGGGCCCGTTGCCCGCAAGTCAATGTGGTGGAAGAGTCAGCTGAATCGGTGGCGAATCTTTGCCGCGATCATCAAATCGATCAGGTCCACGCGATCATCTGCGGATTGCCCTGGGCGTCGTTCCCTGACAGTTTGCAAACCAGCATTCTGGAAGCCACCTTGGACGTGCTGGCTCCCGGTGGTCAGTTCGCCACGTTCGCTTATTGGCAGGGCGTCGTTTTGCCGGCCGGGCAACGGTTCTCGAAGAAGCTTCGAGGTGCGTTCACCGAGGTCCATCGCAGCCCCACGGTTTGGCGGAACATGCCGCCGGCGTTCATTTACCGCTGCGTCAAACGCTAGGTCGCGTCGCAGGCGTTCTGCTCAGTTGCCTGTTTGCACCGCCCGGTGGTGTCGAGCGACATGGTCGCGTGATGGCGGGGAATCCACCAGCGGTGATGCTATTTCCGTCAGCCGGTTGGCCGGGAAGTCAATTGAACATTCTGTGGTGAGCAGCGACAATGAAGAGGGTTCCGTCGGTTCGTTCCGGCGCCGATCTCAAATCAAATTCGCGACCTTGCTCGCGTTCTTCCACGTCACGCAACCCTGCGCAGGAAAACCATCATGCAATTGGAATGGATCACTCGAACGTCCACCCGCACGTTTGCCACAACCGCCTTGGGGTGGATGGTTGCATCCGCGATCGGGGTGGCGACTGGTTTGACTTCGCCCGTGATGGCGCAAGAGACTGCGGTCAAAGATTCGCGAACTGCGGATCAACGAATCGATCAAATGGTCAACCGCGGGATCGAGTTCCTACGCACGCGTGGGCAGAGCGACGAAGGTGCATTCAGCGGCGAAACCGGAGCGGCCGTGACCGGATTGTGCGTTCGAGCGATTTTGGAGCATCGTCCCGAGGCGGTTTCATCCGACCCGGTGGTGGTGAAAGCCGTCCAGTACTTGGAATCCAAGGTCCAGCCGGATGGCGGGATTTACGCGGTCGGATCCAAGCACCGGAACTACGAAACCTCGACCGCCGCGATGGCGCTCAACACGGCCAACCAAGACGGTCGTTTCGACAGCCAACTGGAACGAGCCAAGAACTTTCTGAAAGACATTCAGTGGGACGAAGACGAAGGCGCGCAACCAAGCGACACGGCCTATGGTGGAGCCGGCTATGGCAGTCACTCGCGTCCTGATCTTTCAAACACTTCGTTTTTGATCGAAGCACTGCGTGATCTGGGCACCGATGCCAACGACGAGTCCATTCAAAAGGCACTCCTGTTTGTCAGTCGCACCCAGAATTTGGCTCAACATGGTAACGACACAGACTACGCCGACAAAGTCGGTGATGGCGGGTTCTACTACACGCCGGCGGCTGGTGGACAGAGCCAAGCCGGTGAATCTGCTGACGGCGGTTTGCGAAGCTACGGATCGATGACGTACGCCGGACTGAAAAGCATGATTTATGCCGGGCTGACTCCTGAGGATCCTCGCGTCAACGCCGCGCTCGATTTCATCCGCAAACACTACACGTTGGAAAACAACCCTGGCATGGGAGCCCAAGGCCAGTACTACTACTACCACACGTTTGCCAAGGCGCTCGACGTGGCTGGATTGGAAGTGATTGAATCAACCGACGCCGGTTCGCGTGATTGGCGGATGGATTTGATCAACAAGCTTGAAGCGGAACAGCAAGAAGATGGCTCGTGGGTCAATCGCGAAGCGGAGCGTTGGATGGAGGGCGATCGCCAACTGGTGACCGCCTACTGCTTGCTGGCGCTCAAGCACGCTCGCCAGTGAGGCATTCCGGTGACGTTGGTCATGGGATCAATCACCCGTTTGTGTCACGGCAAAGGCGGAACTTTTCGCTGAACGGATCCTCGTGTTTCGCTGTGACCGGGGATTCGGGGGCCGTTCTTTGCGAACGTGGTGAAGACGTTCGGCGAAGCACGGTGCAATTCGAAATTCTTGAACAGCTCCACTACCCGAGTTCAAGCTGCGGCGGAATCCGGGCGATGGAAACGGCCACGTTTATCCACTGTGTTCCCGTTGAAAATTTCTCGTCGGGCAACAAATCTAGGCGAGCCCGTGCGATCGCGTACAATTGGGTGATCCAACACGTATCATCCATCGACGGACCGACCCATCAATCCTTCGCCCCCTGCTTCGAACGACGCCGATTCGCGTCCACCCGCCGGACCGCCGGACGGGTACGTGTGCCGATATGGTTCGATGAGACTATTGGGGGTGATGAGCGCGGCAGAACCCTTCCGCTATGGCGATGAGGTGGTCGTTCGCACTGATCGCGGCACCGAGATCGCGACGGTGTTGTGCGAAGCGACGGACGAAGCGGTTGAAAAAGTCCCGACGAAAGGCAACGCGGAACCGGTCCATGGAAAGATCATTCGCCGTCTTGATGTCACCGACCGCGGCGATTGGTCGCAAATGTCGGAGATGACCCGGAAGGATTTGGATGTCGCAAAAAGGTGCGTTGACCGACTGAAATTGTCTATGCAGTTGATCGACGTCGAACGATTGCTGGGCGGCGAGCGTGTGATCGTGTACTTCATTGCCGACGGAAGAGTCGATTTTCGCGAGTTGGTGAAATTGATCGGTCGCGAATTTCAGACGCGGATCGAGATGCGACAAATCGGGATTCGTGACGAAGCCAAGCTGTTGGCGGATTACGGTGATTGTGGTCAAAAGGTCTGCTGCAGCCGGTTTCTGAGCAAGATGCCGCCGGTTTCCATGAAGATGGCAAAGGTCCAGCGAGCGTCGTTGGATCCTGCGAAAATCTCGGGGCGTTGCGGGAGGCTGAAGTGTTGTTTGCGATACGAATTTGAAACTTACGAGGAAATGGCCGAGGAACTGCCCCCCATCGGCAGCGAGATCCTGACCCGCGATGGGTCGGCAAAGGTTCTCGCCCAAGACATCTTGGCCGGACAATTGGTGGTCAAGACCGATGACCATCGACGCGTTATGATTCCTGCGGGGGATGTCGTCAGCGTGACAAAACGGGGTTCCGGGGATCCTCCCAAACAACGTAAACGCTGATCCTTCCCGAGCCTCTTCCTTTCTTTTCCTCGATTCTTCGCCATGCCATCCCCTGTCAAAGCGATGCAGGATCTCCTGCGAGACGACACTCGATACAAACTCGAAGCCTATCAATTCATTCGCGAAGCGTTGCAATACGCCCACGAGAATTTGGACCAGATCGGCCCGCTAGGGTTTGGCCCCAGTGATGACCCCAGCAGTGATGCGCCGCGTCATCTGACCGGGCAACAACTTTGCGAGGCGTGCCGTTTGTATGCCGTCGACCAGTTCGGGTACCTGGCCCAAATGGTGCTTGAAAACTGGGGCCTGCGGCAAACCGGCGATTTCGGCGAATTGGTTTACAATCTGATTCGGATCGAGCAAATGCGAAAAAGCGAGTCGGATCGGCGTGAAGACTTTGACAACGTCTACGATTTTGAAAACGCGTTTCAACCCAAGTTTGAGCTGGCGCTCAGCGACGAGGACTGATTGAAACGATCCATCGCGACGACCTCTCCTAACACCCCCTGATAAAGCAGCATGCGTTTCACTCTTTTGCACGCCCTCGGGGTGTTGGTCGGTTTGGCAGCGATCACGACTGGGAACGTGGACGCCGATGACTTGATTGCGGCTGATGAAACCGGAAAGGTTGCTCGTCAGTCCGAGAAACCACGCCCGAACGAAGAGGCCCGTCGGACGTACATGGGCCGGATTGTGGCTCAACCGATGTCGCATCGCGGTGCTGCCTGGTTGGTGCGCCCGGAACGAGACGACGAAGAAAAGGCCGGCGAATCCTTCGACCGCTTGGGATTGGAAGCCGGCATGACCGTTGTCGACCTGGGCTGCGGCAATGGTTACTGGACGATCCCGATGGCTCGCGCCGTGGCGGTCAAACCCAAGACGGATTCCTCCGACGGTGTTGCAGCGGTGGATCCCAACGACGAGTCCGACGGTGCGGCTTCAGAGACGGAATCGCTGGAAGGCCAGGTGTTGGCCGTTGATATTCAGCGAGAGATGCTGCAAATGCTTCAGCGAAATGCCGCCCGTGCGAAACTGGATAACATTCAACCGGTTCTGGGAGCGATTGACGATCCCAAACTGCCCACTGGCCAAGTGGACTTGGTGCTGCTGGTCGATGTCTACCATGAGTTTTCGCATCCCGAATCGATGCTATGGAGCATTCGGCAATCGCTGAAACCCGAGGGCGTGATCGCGCTGTTGGAATACCGTGCGGAAGATCCCGCGGTGCCAATCAAACCGCTGCACAAGATGTCCAAGGCCCAAATCATGCAGGAGTACAAAGCGTCTGATTTGAAACTTGTTCGCGAATACAACGCGTTGCCGTGGCAGCACCTGATGTTCTTTGCCCGTGACGACAGCCCATTGCCCGAGATTGAACCCGAGCCATTCACGCAAGAGTGAATCGCGCGGTTTGGGTGGGTGTGAAGGAAGGAGCCTCGCTGACGCGTCGGGTTTCCTTTGGGCTTGGACGCGTATGGTACGGCGACGCGAATTGGCGATCTTTCGGCGACGCGGCAGGGAAACAACTGTCGTCGCTCCGCAACTTGGGGACTTGAGTGTCGTAGGCGTATGACCTTGGGTTGAAAACCCAAGGCTTTCGGCTTCCGTCGCTCCGCGACTGGTTGTGTGTGTGTCCTGGGGAACGAGCAACCGCGGAGCGGTGGCATCCGTTGGCCTCGGGTTTTCAACCCGAGGTCTCGGGCGTCACCCCACTTACGCGACAAGCTGCGGAGCGGCGACAGGTGGCGAAAACTGATATCACGAGGATTGCAAATTGCGAATTTCAAAACGCAAATTGCCAAATGGGTGCAGGCCAGGACTTGGTGGGACTCAGAACGTGGGCAATCAACGCCCCGGACGGGGCCGCCGTCCGTAGCTCGGGGCGGGAGCCCCGAGAGCTCGGTGACGGAACAGAGAAGGTCGCCCCAGATGGGGCCGTCGTGGAGGTGAAGGAAGGAGCCTCGCTGACGCGTCGGGTTTCCAACTTGCTCTTGCCACTGTGACGGACAAGAGTTCCCATCCTACAGGTGTTGAAACGTCGTGGACGACTCCATCGACAAGCCGTGACGCTTGCGAATCATTCTGCGAATAGCTTGGTGACTTCTTTGCTTTCGCGGTCGATTCGGTAGACCTGCTTGGCTTTCGGATCGGAGACGATCACGGCGTCGGCGGTGGCGCTCAGGCCAACGGGGCCTCGCAGCAGTTCCTCATCGAACCATTTCTCGGTTTTGCCGTCGGCGGTGAATTGCCAAATGCATTTCCCGTAGACATCCGAAACGAAACCGGTGCCGTCGTGCCACGCGATCCCGCCGGGAAAACCGTACGGTCGATCCGTCACCACGGGCTCGCTGGTTTTCTCGCCGACATTGATTTTCACGACCGCATCGGCGTCAGGTGTGACGGCGTAGAGGGCACCCTCGTCGTCAAAGATCAGCCCGCGAGCGTTCACGCGAACGACCAATTCGGGTTCGCCACCCTCGATCGGCAATGCGAACGTGGCTCGCCGTTCTGCGTCGCCGACGTAAATGGTTTTGCCGTCAGGTGAAACGGCCAGTGCCATGGGGATTCCCAGGAATCCGCCGTTGAGTGGTTTTGCATCTTGGCCCCCTGGAGCGTCTGCATTGGGCGTGATGTGGTAGATCTCACGGGTTGCCGCATCGCCGACCAGCACGCCGCCCTCTGGATGAGGTGTGGCACAGAAGGGCCGGTTCATTGTTTTGCGAAGGTATCGAGAACCGGTGACATAGCGTTCTGGATTCGCCGCTTTGTCTGCGGGCCAAGGCACCGTCCAGACTCCTGGTGCGTCGGAATCAACGACGAACAGCGCGTTCTCGGAGATCACCGCACCGCGAGGGTAAACGGGGCTTTCTGCTTCGGTCCAAAAATCATCTGGGTAAGTCACTGCCTTGGACTCGGCCGTGGCAGGAGTGGCTTGGGAGTCGGCTGCATCTTGAGCAGTGGCCGAGTGGGAGTGCAGGCAGGTGCCGGACAGTGCTGCCGCAATCACAACCAAACGCATGCTTTTGCAGTGCTGGAACGCGATCCGTGTGAAACTTTCCGGTGAGAGTTCAGGTGTGTTTGGGAAGAAGGAACCGAATGTTCCGGTTAGGCAAGATTTATTCATGAGGTGGGTTATGACGTCCGATAAGAAGAAAGTTCCATGTCCCTATTCCGGCAATGACGTCTCATGATAACCATTCCCCGTCGATTGTTGTGCCTGCTTGCGTGTTTCCTTTGTGTGGTCTCGTCCTGGACATTGTCCACCGCGACCGCGGCCGAACAGTTGATCCGCAGCCGGTCCGTTTCACAGGGAAACACGTCGTCCGCTCGAGCGTCCAGTCGTTCGGGGTGGTCGCCACAAAGCAGTGACCCGGCCGTGCAACGTCGCCAATCGGCGTCTTCGTCGGTCAATCAGGTCGGCTACTTGGACGGCGGTTGCGACTGCGATGCCTGCTCGTCGGCAAGCGTCATGGGCGGTCCTGGTTGCGGGATGGAAGCCAGCTGCGGACTCGAGGTGGGTTGTGGGTTGGAGGAGTACGGCGTTTGCAGTTGTGATGCCTGCACCGGCAATCTGGTGTCGGGCTGTGACAGCGGCTTTTGCGACGGCGGATGCGATGGGATGTGCGGCGGAGCCGAAATCGATTGCTTCCCGTTGTTCCTGCCGATTTTACGAGTCGATTGGAGTCGCTTTTCCTTCTTCGCCGGATCGCAATCGTTCAAGTCACCCATGAACTACCCCGCTTTGGACGTCGCCGGGCAACCTCGCGGCGGGAGCGGCAGTTTCGGATACTACCAAGGGTTCAACGAGGGACGTGACCTACGCAATTGGTTGGGACTGGATCTCTCTGCCCAACTCGGTGTGCGAGCGACTCAAACCAACTTGGAAGGCGAAGAGTTCACTAGCGGACGAATGCATCAAGTCTTTGTGACGGGCGGTTTCTTCCGCCGCGTCGACTACGGGCTGCAATATGGTTTGGTCGTCGACTACATGAATCAAGATTGGTACTACCAAAGCGATCTTGTTCAGCTTCGTGGCGAGTTGAGCTGGAAGGTGTCCGCGTGTCATGAGTTTGGATTCCAATTCATGGCGGGGGTGACGGATCAGACCGTGACCACCGAAGCAGGCGGCTTCACCAGTTCGGAAACGATCGAACCGGTCGACCAGTACCGCGCCTTCTATCGCCGAGCGATGGGAACGACTGGGCACATGACCGCGTTCTTGGGCGGCACCAGCGAAGAGCACTTCATCTGGGGCAGCGAGATGGAAATTCCGTTGCAAACCAATTGGTCGTTGTTGGTTGGTTCGGCATACTTCAGCCCCGGCGACGACACGGCGTTGGACGCCAACGAAGCGGAAGGTTGGAATCTCTCACTCGGGTTCGCCTTCCGTCCAGGTGTGACCGGACCGAAACAACGCTATCGAAACCCACTGTTCAACGTCGCGGACAACGGATCGTTCTTCCTCTTCCGCCGTTGATCCAAAACGTTGCAACCTGTCCGGATTGTCTGCGGACGTTGTCTACTTTCCAAGGCAATGGCCGCTTCTCAGCCTTCTTGAACGCCTCTTTCTATAAGGTGCCAGCCACCCTGTGAGTCTATAAGGTGCCAGCCACCTTGTTGGTTTTGGCGTCGCGAGACTTCCGGCGTTTTCAATGGCTGATTGGGAACGACTCCCATGGTTTCAACGAGCATTCGCGGGAACGATCGTCTGCCGAGAGGTGTCGACCTCGTGATTCTGGTGGAATGAGCGCATCAGAGTCGAACCGTTGTCCCCAACTGTTCCATCGCCTCATGAGCCGCGATGAAGGCCTGCGATTGCTTCGGGCCTGCTCAACCGAAGCAGGCTGCGGCTTGGACCTGGCCTCGGTGGTGGTGGCGGCCGGTTCGTTCGGCATCCGCTTTCATCGA
>NZ_LECT01000011.1 GCF_001027925.1 Rhodopirellula islandica
GCGCGATCGCTTACCGACGGCTACCATCTGAAATCCCTACCGGGATGAAAACTTGCGTAAACGAATGCGTTCCGTCACACCAAATATTTCGCAGCCCAGCGCCAGCCCCGGTTTTGCGTGGGAACCGTGGCTAACGCCAAACGGCTCACATACCCGATGACACCTGCCGACCTGCTTAGCAGACTCATCGCTGGAGCCCAACTGCCATGACGCTACTCCGTGGCGTCGGGCTCTTCTTGTGAAAGGTGGTATTGAGTCCGGATATGAAGGTTGATGGCGGCCACGCGGTGATTGACAACGGTCATTCGCTCTCGCACCGTTTTGACCTCGCCATCTGGGAACTGAAGTTCCAGTTCCACTTCCCAATCCAGATCGTGCCCCATTTCTGAGACCACCTCCACGAAGTCTTCGGTGAAGCGTTTGCGTGCTGTCGATCCGTATTGTTCGTTGGCGAATGACATGAGTTCTTCGATTGGGATCCCATCGATTGACTTGAGCTGAGCCCAAGTACTCGCCAGACGAATGGTTGGCAAATCGTCCTCCCAGCGCACGTCTGAGAACGGAGCCACCTTGGCGTACATGCCTCCGTTCACGGGAGGGTCCAACGCACTGACGACTTCCGCACGGGATGATGCTTTGGATCTGGTTTGGGCGACGAAAGAGAAGATGGCTGCAAAGGCCAAGGCCGAAACAACCAGAAGCGTGACCAGGACAACGATTGCCGGACCGCCTAGTCGCTTCGAGTTCACTCCCGACAACGGTTGTTCCTTGTATCGCTTGGAAGTGAGGTACCAACGCCCGAAGAACAGGATTTCGAACACAATCACGGCCATGACCACGGATTGAAAGAACACCGGCCCGGCTTTGTCAAATGCGAATCGGTAGCCGCTGTAGGCTGCCATCAAAGTCGGCAGGAGAATCATCGCCGCGATCCACCATGACGGTACGATTCGGTTCCAATTCTCAAACCATTCCGCTGCCCCGGGATTGCCCTCGATTATCGGATCGTTTTCAGAAAGCGATGAGACGAGATCCACCAGTTCGTCAACCTCGGCGGCGTCGCCAACATCCTCGCTTTCCAACGATGAAACGATTCTCTGCAATTGTTCTTGCCGAGGCACCAACTGCTCTCGAACAGCATCTTGATTGAGCCGGTAAATCCGACGGTAGACGTAAAACAGAGACAATCCGAAGGGTGCCGCAATGAGAAGGCATCCCCACCAAGTGCCAGTGAGATTCCAGGCGAGATGGACGAAAAACGCCATCAGCGAAATCGTAAACGGCAGCAGGTACCACCAAAAAACGTTTCGCAACAGCCAAATCTGATGTTCGACCTGAGTGAGCGATTCCTTCGCATAGAACAACAGCGGTTGCCCGGGATCGCTGGACGCCTTGGGATGTCGCTTGCGATCGATCAGCATGAAGCCCGCAATCCAAAGCAACACCGGAACGGTCAACCACCACGACCACGGCAGCGAAAAGCCGATCCCCAACACCAACCAAACCGGGATCAGCAACAACGACACGCCGACTTCACGCACATCTCGCCAGAAGATCATGGTGCGAAATTGGTCATGCGACTGCTGAACCTGCTGTGAAAGCAACTCGGCATCGAATGTCACTTTCAACTCCGATGCATCGGCCTTCCAGGCTTTTTGAAACTTATCAAGATTCATGGTGCTGGGCCTCCGCGACTTCGACGTTCAGCAATTCGGCGAGTGCTTTTTTTGCACGACCGAGTCGCACTCCGACATTGCTCTCAGATATCCCCAGCACGCCGGCCATTTCGCGGTAGGTCAGTTCGTCCAAGTACAGCAGCACCAGAGCGACGTCGGACTTCGGCAGTTGATGAATGGCCTTGTAAAGTTGCTCCACGGTTTCTCGCTGTTCGACTTGCTGACTGGAATCCGCTGACTCAGATGGCAGTGCTTGCACTTCGAGCAGTGGTTGCTGATGCGTCCGCCGGCGTTGATCATTGCGTCGCCAATTCATCGCGGTATGCAGTGCAACGCGATAGAACCATGTTGCCGGACTGGCTTGCCCCTGAAAACGAGGCAAAGAATGCCACGCTTGAAGCAAGATCTCTTGAGCGAGATCCTGGCTTTCCTCGCTGCCAAGCGTGTAAGCACGCGCTACCTGAACGACCGAAGCTTTGTGCCTCTCCAGCCAATCAATGAATAGCGATTTGGCATCCTCTTCTTGCACCAGTAGCTCTCGCTCAGGGGATCCGTACGAAGTCTCGCTATTTGTGTTGGTACCGCTGGCAGCGATCCCCTTACACAAAAAGTTTGAAGTTCACGGATAAAGTCGAAAAACCTGCGTGCCCCGGCGAAAAACGCCTGCCGGCCTTGAGTGACGTGAGCTTCACCCAGCGCGAGTGGATGCAACGAAAGCGGTCATGGACTCGCTTGACGGACAAACTCGGATGGCAATTCGTACTGGCCGTCGGATGCCAAACGTGTCGTGATCAAGATCGCGGACTTGTCCGGTTTCACCACCCATACCAAAGCTTGCTTGGGATCGTCCGGTCCCGTCGCGGTTCGGTCCGGGTTGGCTCCCAGCACCAAATCCGTCAGCACCGTCCGCAGCGGAACATCACTCTTGGCAAAGTCGCGGATCTGTTGGTTCTGGGTGATGCCCATTTTCTGCAAGTCGCCGCCGATGATCTCAATCGGTGGCAACTGGTTGCCCTCGGGAAGGTCACGATTGAACTCTTCGGCAATCGTGTCGACCGCGAACTGCAACGACTCTTGGTCGAAGCTGACCGACATCTTTCGGTCCAGCATTTCATCGATCGACAACTTCGTTTCCTTGCTCGCCATCGCCTCCGAAACAGGATCCGTCGTCGTGTTGGTTGCCAGCAACGTCGCCAATGTCAATTGCGGCAGCGCCAACGGCGGCAGGTAGGCGTTCCAAACCAATTTGCGGTCCACGCGACCGGCGCGCACGTTCTCTTCTGCGAACGCCCACATCGATGGAAGTCTCGCGGCCAGCAAACGCCACGAGGGATCGATGTCCCGCGTGACCACGAAGTCTTCCGCCCAACGTGGTGCGTTGTCGAGTTGTTCTCGCAGCGGGGTGGCCAACTCGGTGGGGTCGACCCCGGGTGATGTCGCCAAGCGAACTTCAACGTACGATCCAGCCTCCTCGGTTGCCGCAACGCGAATCAGAATGCCACCGCAATCAGCCAACAGGTTTTGTCGAATCCAAGGAATCAAAGCCGGCGATGTCGCCTCCATCCATTTCCGTGCATCGCTGACCAAAAAGTTGGGCTGGGTCAGGAAAGCCATCGCATCGTTGGGCCGAGCGGATTGCCAAAGATCTTCGAGCAATCGCGGCAACACGACCGGTGCCCCCCCCATTTCAGCAACCTCGCCGACACGAGCGATGGATCCCACGGCGAACGCATCGACCAAGTCATCCGCTGCTTCTGCGGGACGCCCCTGAGTCATGGGGAAGTACGCCAATGCATCACGAGTGTCACCGGCATAAATCGTCTCGCCGCTGGCACCTCGCGCGGCCGAGACGTCCCAAACATCCAACAACGCTTCCAAAGACAGGGGATCGCTCAAACGAATCGCTGCGGAAACTTCTGGGACACCTTCTTCGCCGGGGAACCACGCCAAGGCGACGTGCGAAATGGATTCCGAAGGAACGCCCGACCACTGGTTCAGTGATTCCAACCAGCCCTGTGTTTCGGGGCCGAACATTTCCAACAAACCGAGTTGACGCAAACGTTGCCAATCCATCGTGACCACCGCAGCGGGCCCCGGAGGCAGCAATCCCGTCGCGCGACTGACTTGAGCCCCATCGATTTGCAAGTCTGGTGGTGCCCACAGCATCTGCTCATTGTCGACCACTTCGATCCCGGAGGGGGCAGGGCGTCGAACAGGCGAAGTCCGTTGCCGCTCCTCGCTCGAAAGCTCGGTGTCGCTGGAAACCCGCGGGATGAATTTTGGGACGGGAGGACGAACTCGCTTGGCAACCTGTTGCGGGCTCTTGTCTCGCGTCGCCAAGATCACGACCAACACCAACACGGGAATGCACAACGCATAGATCCCATACCAAGCCTTTTGATTGCGTCGTTTTCTTCGTCTGCGAGTTGGAACCACGGCCGAAGGTGCAGCGGGTTCGCTCGGCTGGTTCGGCTTCGGTTCGCCTGGATCTTTCGCCACGGGACGAACGCTGTCGTCCGCGGCGGCCTTCGACTCCGACACGGACTCTGTCTTCTTGGATGGCTTTTCCTCAGGCGGTTTGGCTTGCTCGGGTTCAGCTGGCTTCGTTGGAACGGCGACCGGCTTGGACTTCTCGACCGGCTTGGACTTCTCGGGCTGCTTGGGTTCCTCGACCGGCTTGGGTTGCTCGGGATGCCTCGACTCCTTTGGCGAGCTCGACTCCTCGGCGCGTTTGATTTCTTCTGCCGATTGGACGTCCGCGGGCCGTTTGGGTTGAGCCGCTTGCTTTGGCTTGGCAGGCTCCGGAGTGCTTGGCGTTGCCTTCCGTTTGGACTTGGTCGACTGAGTCGCTGGCTCGGCGACCTCGGCAGGTCTTCGTTCATCCGCAACGGGTTGCTCCACCTTGGACGTCACCACTGCGGGAGTGGCCGATGCAGCAACCTTCAATGCTTGCGAGAATTGTTCCACGCTCGCGAATCGGGCGTTGGGATCGGTCGCCAAAGCGGCCGCCAAGACTCGGCACAACGGGTCGCCCGAGGCACCTTGTTCGACCGCGGTGGTCAATTCAATGGGCAACGCATTCCGAGTTTGAGCATCGAACGCCGGACGCCCATATCGCAGTGCAAATCCCAAACACCCCAAAGCGAAAACATCGTCGCTGATGTTCGGCACGTGACCGCTCGGGTTCGCGAGTCTTTCGGGAGACCAGTGGGTCCGACTCGCTGGAGACGACTCCAACCAGGCTTCGTGATTGACCGTGACGTCCTGGGTGGAAAAGTTTGTCAACGTCGCAAACGGATCGCGAAGCAAACACCACGGAGCAGAATCGCTGACCCAAATCCGATCAAAATGAATCCCGCCGTGAACCAATCCTTTCGCGTGCATCGCGATCGCCGCGTCAAAAAGGGAGCTCAGCCCCGCGACAGTCTGCTGGACAGTGCAAGTTTTTTGGGGTGGGCTCAGACAATGCCCGGAGGGCAAGGGGCTGAACAAACCCGCAAAATCTCGACGGCTTCCAACCGGTTCGCCGAGTGGACCGTTTCGCACTGGAACGATCTCGATCGGCTGCAACGAAGGATGCGTCAATTCAGCGTGGGCACGAAGATTGGCGGCCGCCTCGGCCGGCAAACCTGCCGGATCGATTTGCCGCAGAACCCCTGCGGTTGCTTTTTCGCCGTTTTGCGCGGAGTCGCAAGTCACCGACAGCCAATGGGTGAACGGAAAGGGAGCCGTTTTCTCTGCCGCAACCAGCGTCAACGGTGCAATCCGTAGAACAGGCGTGTTTGGGAAATCGGCTTCCCAGGTCGCGTGCTTCAGCACTCTCGAGAGAGGATCTTTCTCAACACGGCGGGTTTTGACCAACCAAGAGGCCAGCGACGCAGCGTTCGAAGGCGGTTTTCCCCCGTGATCGTTCGCAAAATCGGCCGCCCAGATTGGTGGGACGGAGGCGTCGGCGAGTCCGCTTTGGACCATCCGTTTCCAAAAATCAACAAGTTGCAGCGGCATGGCGACGAGAAGAAGGTACGGCAGACCGGTTCAACCGGCATCACATAGAACTTTGACCTAGTTTATTCTGTCTGGCACGTCGACACCGGATACCTTTTTGACGAATGTTCTTCGTCCCGTTGTTTTTCCTGATTCGCAACCTTGTAGAACCCCACCGTTGCCTTGAATATCGTCTACCTGACGACTGAAGCCGTCCCATTCGCGAAAACCGGTGGGTTAGCCGACGTCTGCGGCACGTTGCCCAAAGTGGTTGCTGCCCAGGGCCACCGCTGTGCGGTCATCATGCCCGCTTTTTCAACCATCGAACGGTCCCTGCAACCGATCGAGACAACTGACATCAGCTTTGCCGTTCCGATGTCGGACCAAAAGCTGATCGGTTGCCGGCTGTTGAAAAGCCACCTGCCAAAAGATCCCAACGATCCAGAGGACTCGGCGGAGGTTCCGGTTTACTTCATCGACCAACCGCAATACTTCCGACGTCCGTCGCTGTATGGCGATGCCAACGGTGACTACCCCGACAACGCCGAGCGTTTCATTTTCTATTGCCGCGCCGCGATCATCGCGATGTCGCGACTCGGTTGGCCCGTGGATTTGGTGCACTGCAACGACTGGCAGTCCGCTCTGGTCCCGGCATTGATGCGGGCAGCGTCCGACAACGCGTCCAAGTCACCCACCATCGCCACGATGCTGTCGATTCACAACATGGCCTACCAAGGCAACTTTGGATTCGATGCATTCCCCTGGACAGGACTGAGCTGGGACCATTTCCGACCGGAATCGTTTGAGTACTACAACCAACTGAACTTCCTCAAAACCGGAGTGGTGACGTCGGATGTGATATCGACGGTCAGTCCCACGTACGCCCTCGAGATTCAAACCCCGGAGTACGGATGCGGATTGGATTCCATTCTTCGAGGCATCCCGCAACCGGTGGAGGGAATCATCAATGGGATCGACACCAACATTTGGAATCCTGAAACCGACCCGAATCTCAGTCGCAACTACAGTGTCACGGATTGGGCCGACGCCAAAATCGATAACAAACTGGCGTTGCAAGCTGAGGTGGGACTGCCGCAGGATCCCGACGTTCCACTGATCGGTTTGATCGGCCGCTTGGCAGATCAAAAGGGATGGGACTTGATCCTTCCTGTGCTGCGTGAGCACCTTGCCGAGTCACGTCCAACCCAGTGGGTTGTGCTTGGCAGCGGCGATCCAAAGATTGAAGAGCAATTGCGTGAATTGGCGGAAGAACACAAGGATCAGTTGGCCGCCTACATCGGCTTCAGCGATGCACTGGCGCATCGCATCGAGGCCTCCAGTGACATCTTCGTCATGCCCAGCCACTACGAGCCCTGCGGACTGAACCAACTCTATAGCCTTCGCTATGGAACGCCCTGCGTTGTCACCCGCACCGGCGGGTTGGCCGACACGATCGTGGACGCAACGCCTGCGAACCTGGCTGCCAATCGTGCCACCGGCTTCCATCTCAACGACAACAGTGCCGGGGCTCTTGACCACGCGATCAACCGGGCACTGCAGCTTCGATATCACTCGCCTGAAAAATGGAAAAATCTGGTTGAATTCGGGATGCGGCAAGATTGGACATGGAGGAAAAGTGCAGACCAGTACATTCAGCTTTATGCCCGCACAATTTCCCTAAATCGACGAAGACGATCCTCCAACTGACTCACAACCGTCGTTTTCGCCCCGGGAAGGCGAAAATGGGGATGCATCTGGGTTGGAGACTGCTACATTGCAGAGAAGCAACTTGAGCGGGGAGTGGCAACCACTCTACCTTCGGCCCCAAGACCAAGAGTCGAATCGATGAAGACACAAAAGTCAGGAGTCCACATCGATCCGCGCCGAATTGCTTTGAATGAGACCTCTCGAACCTCGGAACACTCGCCACCAGCGGAACAGAGTTGCGTGGAAACGCAAAGTGTCTCCGATCTGCATACCGCTCGTGACAACCCCGATTCAAACCGCAGCAGCTCAGCCGGTTTAAAATCGGAAGCCGAAAGCAACGCGACGTCACAGCGTGCCGAATTGCTGGTGGACCGCTTGGTCGACGCCGAAATCCTGGAACAACCGCGTCAGGACGGTGCCCACGTTGACTTTCCCAACGAGTCACACGTTCAAACCGGTCGTTCACGACTGGATCCGATCTCGGGCAGTTGGACGATTTTTGCGCCCGGACGTGCTCGTCGCCCCGATCAATTCAAATCTCATCGGCCCAAACATGATGCGTCGATGGATTGCCCCTTCTGCCATGGCAACGAAAAACTAACACCGGCGTCCGTTTGGTCTGCAAAACTGTCGGAGGACGAAGAAGCCGTTCCTCAATCAGCCGATTGGACCGTTCGTGTGGTTCCCAATCTGTTCCCGGCGATCAAACCGGAATGCAAGGTCGAAGTTCAACCCAACCATGAAGACAGCGAAAATGAATCTCGCGTCTCTCGCTTGGCCCAATCCCTGTTTGTCGAAGAAATTGCCTCGGGTGGGCACGAAGTCATCATCGAAGCCGCTCGCCACACCCGCTCGCTCAGCGAACTGAATCTGGCCGAGATCGCTCTCGCATTCTCTGCTTACGCGGCTCGGATGCGTCATTGGCGTCAACAACCCGGCATTCAGTTCATCAGCTTGTTCAAGAACGTCGGCCGCGACGCGGGAGCCTCCCTGCAACACAGCCACAGCCAACTGATCGCTTCGAATCACCTGCCACAATCGGTTTGTGAAGTCAATCATCGCATGCGATCCCACTTTGCCCGGCACGGACGCTGCTTGCAGTGCGATGTCTTGCAGGCCGAACTGGAACGCAAAGAACGGATCATTCATCAATCCAACTCGCTCGTGGCTTACTGCCCTCACGCCAGCCGGTTCCCGTACCTGATCCGAATCACCTCGCGAGAACACGTGGGTTGCTTTGAAGATCTCTCGGTCTCGATGAATGAAGAAGTGGCCCGCTTGGTCCTGCGAAGCGTTCGCTGGCTGGAAGCGGTGATCCCCGGTGTCGCCTACAACATGATGATCCACACCGCACCACCCGGAAACCGACGCGACGCAGAAACGCATCACTGGAGCCTGGAACTGGCACCGCGGATTGGTCGCTTGGCTGGCTACGAATTGAGTTCCGGTGGGATGATCAACACGGTCTACCCCGAAGCCGCCGCAGACGAATTTCGTTCGCAGGCACGCCGCAGCGACCCGCGTCACGCCCTGCGATAAGCGACCGCACGGGTCCTCTTCACTGGGTTGCTGCCCAGGCAGACAACGCTCGACGTTTGCTCCCCAAACGGATCTCGCTTGAGATATGATGTGGCCTCCTTCGCCACACATCTTGTCCCCTGACTCAAGCTTGAGCTGTCATGAAAAAACGCTGTTTTGTCGCTGCTGCGTTCGCATTCGCGGTTTGTCTTCTTCCAACTCTGACCGCGGTTCACGCCGCGGATCACCTCGTGTTCGAACCCGCCGAAGGCAAGGCCAACGGCAAACACATCGTGCTGATCTCAGGCGATGAAGAATATCGAACCGAAGAATCCTGCCCGATGCTCGGGAAAATCCTCAGTCAAACTCACGGCTTCAAGTGCACGGTGCTGTTCGCCATCGACAAGGAAACCGGCGGCATCAACCCGTACCAGATCGACAACATCCCCGGCACGGAAGCACTCAACGACGCTGACCTGATGATCTTGGCAACGCGTTGGCGAGTTCTTCCGGACGACCAGCTCGATCCAATTTTGAAATTCATCAACGCGGGCAAGCCAATCATCGCCTATCGCACCGCCACCCACGCGTTCAAAAGCGGTCACTACGGCGACTACGACTGGGCCAACTTTGGAATCAACGTGGTCGGTGAAAACTGGCATTCGCACCACGGCAAACACAAAGTCGAAGGCGGACGGGCGGTCATCGTGGAAGACAACGCCAACCATCCGATCTTGAACGACGTCGCCGACATCTACACCCCCTCGGACATCTACGGCGTTGTCCACCTCGACGAATCCGCCGCCACGGTTTTGCTACGAGGCATGGTCATCAAGCACCTCGACGCCGCTGCTCCTCCGGTCGACGAAAAGAACGATCCCATGATGCCGTTGGCTTGGCTGAAACCTTACGAAGCCCCCTCCGGAAAAATCGGTCAATGCGTGGCCACCACCGCCGGTGCCGCCGTCGATTTTCGCAGCGAAGACCTTCGTCGTCTGATCGTCAACGCGAGTTACTTTCTCACCGGAATGGACGTCCCAAAATCGGCTGACGTTTCGTTCATCGATCCGTTTGTACCATCGTTCTACGGTTTTGAATCCGGCAAACTGTACCGCAATCGTGACCTCCGAGTCGAAGAGTTCGAACTCGGTTCATCCGCGACCGTCTTCACGCCCAAAGGCACGTTCGCACCTGTCGCTCACTGAGCGAACTGGCAAACCATGCGGTTGAGGGAGGCATCCGACGCGAGTCGCCGCAACTCACTCCTCAGCACTGGCAATGATCGGGGCGGTCACGCTGCCCGCCCCGGGACGAATTGCGAGCACTCGCATGCCGATCGATTTCAGGGAATGCTTGGGAAGAACGGCTCCGACCAACAATCCCAAGCAAAGCAACCGGCCGGTCGACGAGAGACCGAACAGGTAGTAATAAGTCTGCGATGTCGTGCCCCAATACGCCAAAATTGCTGCCCCGGCCAGAGCGCCCACACAAATGGCCAGCGTGTTGGCAAAGTTGTGATAGGTCAGCAACCGGGTTCGGTGCTTCGCGGGCAAGGTTTCAAAGAACATCAGAAAGAAACCCAGTTCATAAGCCGCCCAAGCGATGCCGCTGAGGATCTGAATCACCGCCAACCAAACCAGGTTGGTGGAGACAATCCACAGCGATGCCAGTGGCACCAATCCGATGCCACCGAACCACAGCACCTTTGCCGCACCGGACTCTTCCGCAATGCGTCCCCAAAAGGCAAACGAGATGACTTTGCTGAGGAAGGCGAGCGCGATCAAGCCCACGTAGACGACGTAGTCAAACTCCAGCTGCCCCAGCATGTATGGCACAAAGTATGGTCCACTGAGCTGGATGAAGACTTGCATGGCAACCAAGTAAGCCAGCAACTGAATCGCCGATCGTTCGTCGACAGGTTCATCCACGGCATGCTCCCTAGCGCCGCTCGCCGGCGAACGCTCGACGTGCAGGGGGACGGATTGGGCATGGCGTGTCCGGTGCAAGAAACTTGCCGACATCAATCGCAGCACCGCGGCGACGAAGAACAACCCTGCAAACCCAGTCAGTGCGATGCCCTCCTGGGACGTCCACTGCAACACCAACCCGGCGACCATCAACCCCGAGAAGGTGCAAATCTGTTGCAGTCGAGATCGCTTGGAAAAGAATCGGGCTCGCCCTGCCACGGGCACGATCTGTTCAATCCATGTGTTCCACGCCGGCCCGGTCGAGAGGCCCGCGGCCCAGTAAACCGACGCGATCAACAGGAACATCACGATCGACAGACTTCCGGTCCAAGCCGCATAGGCCAGCGGTAAAAACGCGAGTGATTGCAAGACAGCTCCGGCGACGATCCAACGTCGGTAGCCGCCGATCCAGGCGATCGCTTTGAGAGACACCAATTGGATCACCCCGCCCACCAACAACGGAATGCTGGCGACCAAACCCGATGCCGTTTCACTCAACCCCACCGCCAACGCAAACGCGGAAAAATAGGTTTCACCGCAGCCGACCATGCCGCCGAAACATGCCGCATCGCCTAGGCTTCGAGTGAGGTTTCGGTCGCTCCCGCCGGCAGCTGGGCTCGACTGGGTGGTGGCAGAGACGGGGGTTCGGTCCATCAAAAAGGCACGCGAAAAGAGAGCGGGTTTTGCAGGTGTGCTTGTACTTCTTTCTGGGGCGATTCAACAGATCGCTTCTTGGCAACAAACCGGCATTCGAGCGCCCCGTGCGGCATGCATTCCCGCCTCGTGATAAGATCCCTTCCCCCCGCGAGACCCGTGAGGATTCTTTTCAGGAGACAGATGCATGTTGGCAATCACTTGGACAGATCGACTCGATTCGATCCTGGTCGGCCCCATGTGGCCAGCCACGGTTTTGGCCACCTTGTTCCTGCTCTACGCGGTGATCGCCCTGCTGGGCGTGATCGATCTCGGCGCCGATGTGGATGTCGATCTGGACGTCCCCGATCTTGATGCGCCCGATTTCGCAGGGGACGTCGGCGGCGATTGGGGCGTGGACACCGCCGGCGAACCGATGCACAGCGATTGGTTCGGTGGCACCGGCGCCGCGACCCTGCGAGCCATGAATTTGGACCGGGTTCCCCTGGTCGTCTGGCTGTCCGTTTTCAGCGTTCTGTTCTGGGTGATCAGCTTTTACCTGTGGTTTGGCTACGACGTGCGGCGCTATGACCCCACGTTCTTGACCAGCGGTTTGCTGACCATTCGCAACGGCGTCTTCGGGATCGTCGCGACCAAAATCGTGACCTGGCCACTGCACCGGATGCTGGTTCCTCCCGTCGAATTTCACGCTTCCAACCTGGTTGGCGGGTCGGCGGTCATCGAAACCCGTCAGGCGGACGAATCGTTCGGTCGTGCGCGTTTTGCGACTGATGCGGCCCCCCTCCTGATTTCCGTCCGAACCGAAGGTGAAATTATCCCAAAAGGGGGACGGGTCACGGTGGTGAGCTATGATCAAAACACCAAAACCTACTTGGTGCAGGCTGATTCGCCCCCCACGGCGTAATTTGGCGCGCCCCGTCGACTGACATTCCACGCCTGACCAACAGGCAAATCATTTCCCGGATTCGTCCGTCGAATCATCCCGCGGTCAAACACACGAAAGAACGCTCATGCTGGCTGCTCTCATCACAGATTCCGTCGGTTTAGACGCTTTGATCATCGTCGTCGGAGGACTGTTCCTCATCGGCTTGGTCGTCGCTCTGCTATTCAAGAGCTACTACATCAAGGTCGGCCCCGATCGAGCGATCGTGAAATCGGGTGCCGGCGGCGTCCGAGCCGTGACCGGCGAAGGCATGCTGATCATCCCGCTGATCCAGCAATATGAATTCATGGACCTCACGCTGAAAAGCTTTGAGATCCATCGCCAAGGCAGCGAAGGTCTGATCTGCCGCGACAACATTCGCGCCGACATCAAAGTCGCGTTCTTCGTTCGCGTCGACAAAAGCCCTGAGGAAATGAAAGAGGTCGCTCAGTCGATCGGTGCCAAACGCTGTAGCGAACTGGAAACACTGCGAGAACTGTTCGACGCGAAATTCAGCGAAGCCCTGAAGACGGTCGGCAAGCAATTTGACTTCGTCGATCTCTACGACCAACGCGACAAGTTCAAAGAAGAAATCCTGAAGGTCATCGGCACCGACCTGAACGGTTACCGACTCGACGATGCCGCGATCGATTACCTGGAACAAACGCCGTTGGACATGCTCAGTCCAACCAACATCCTCGACGCTGAGGGCATCAAGAAGATCACCGAACTGACCTCGACGGAGAAGGTCAAGGAAAACCAGTTCACCCGTGACAAAGAAAAGACGCTGAAGAAGCAGGACGTCGAAGCCGAAGAAACGATCCTCGAACTGGAACGTCAACGCGTCGAAGCGGTCGAAAAACAAAAACGCGAAATCGCGGAAATCACCTCGCGTGAACAAGCCTCCGCCGCCAAGGTTCGCGAAGAACAACGCCTGGAATCAGAGCGAGCCCGGATCCAAACCGAAGAAGAAATTGGGATCGCCGAAGAGAACAAGTCTCGTCAAATCCTGGTCGCGATGCGAAACAAGGAAAAGACGGATGCCGTCGAACTGGAACGCGTCAATCGCGATCGCGACTTGGAAGCCACCGATCGCATGCGTGTCGTGGGCGTCGCCGAAGTCGAAAAAGAAAAGGCGATCGAAATCGAGAAACGCAACATCCAAGAGGTGATTCGAGAACGTGTCGCGGTCGAACGGGCCGTGGTCGAAGAACAAGAACGAATCAAGGACACCGAAGAACACGCCAAGGCCGAACGTCAAAAAACAGTTCAGATCACGGCCGCACAAATGAAGGCGGAAGAAGAACTGATCCGTCAAACCAAGCTGGCTCAAGCGGAAAAAGAAAGCAGCGAGTTGCTGGCTGAAAAAGTCCGCATCGAAGCCGAAGCCAAACGCGACGCGGCCGAAAAAGAAACCGCCGCCACCAAAATGTTGGCCGAAGCCGAAGTCGCTCAATCCGCGGCAGCTGGCTTGGCCGAAGCTCAGGTCCAAGAAGCCAAAGCCATTTCGCTGGAAAAAGAAGGCCTGGCCGAAGCCAAGGTTTCTCGCGAGAAGTTCACCGCCGAAGCGACCGGGATCACCGAGAAAGCCGAAGCGATGAAGAAACTGGACGGCGTCGGCAAAGAACACGAAGAGTTCAAACTCAAACTCGAGAAAGAAAAGTTCGTCGAAGTTGCAGCGATCGAAGCTCAACGCGGAATTGCCGAAAGCCAAGCGAGTGTCATCGGCGAAGCCCTGCAAGCCGCTCGAATCGACATCGTCGGTGGCGACGGAGAATTCTTCGAACAAATCACTTCCGCGGTCAAAGGCGGCAAAGCGATCGACCGATTTGTCTACAACAGCCAAGTTGCAACCGACGTCAAGAACACATTCTTCGACGGCAACGCGGATTACTTCCGCGATCAAGTCAAGGATCTGATCTCACAGTTCGGCTTGGACACCGACGGCGTGAAAGACCTTTCCATCGCAGCGTTGATCGCCAAGCTGATGGGCATGTCCAGCACCGACGATGTCCGGACGCAATTGACCAGCCTGCTCAGCATGGCGGGAACCGCCAACGTTGCCGATCAAAAGGTCAGTCGCTTGCTCACATCCGAGCCTACAACCGTTCCGGCGAAGAAAGTCTCGCCTAACGGGAAGAAGGCCTGATCGTGGCTGAGGACGCTTCCCCCGAAGCGGCTTCGCTGCCCGGTTCCGCTGCTGACGGTGGATCGGAGGCAGGGATTTCAAAGGCCGACACCGCGCAAATGTCCGGTGGCACCTACGAAGTCCTCCGCAACCGCCTCCGCACCGCCGCGGGCGATCTTCGCGATCGACTCGCCAAGCTGAACGAGGACCGTGGCGAAGTCTTCGGAAACATCGAAACGCGACTGCTCGCGACGCAGCGTGTGACCACCGAACACAACTGCGTCCCACGAGACATCGTCTCGATCGGCGACGAGTTTCTGTTCGGATACAACGTTCAGTTCGGCTTGAAAACCGAGATCGAACTGGCCGATGTGTTTTCAATCTACCGCATGGAATCCAATGAGTTCCATGAACGGCAACTCGAACGAATCATGGACGATCGCTTCGTCAGCGATTTCCATGAACTGTATCGGTTCTACAAAGACACCACGTTCCTGCGGTTCTTTGTGTCCGGACCCATCCTGCACATGGTGTTTCGAGTCGGCAAAACCGCTCGCGATATCAAATCGTTCAAATGGCGGCGCAGTCCCGAAGGCCTGCAATACGTCGACAACCGCAGTGATCACGAAGTCCGCTTGCCTGACCAGCACGAATTCCGCTGGCTGCGGACAACGCGTGACATGCATCATTACGGTGAGCACCCGCACATCTCCATCGACGACCGCGTGTTTGTCGAAACGGTGGGCGGTGACCTGACGATCAAAGTTGAAAACAACACCAGCGTCGGCGAAGGCATCTACGCCGAACCGGTCGACAACTTCGATCAAAAACTCGACGACGCAGAAATCCATTACGCAATCGTCGGTCACTTGGTCTTGCTCAAGATCAAACCGTATCAAGAGAACCAATTTCGCTACATCATCTTCAACGGCAAGATCAACCAAGCGATCCGTTTGGATGAGATTCAACACGCCTGCGTGATGCTGCCGGGCGACCAAGGCCTGATCTTCCCCGGTGGCTATTACTTGCAGTCCGGTGAGTTCAAACGCTTCGACCACGGCTTGGTCGACATGCGTTACGAGCGCACGATCAACTCGCCCAACGGTGAAGACAGCTTGTATCTGTTTTCAAATGTCGAAGACGGAACTTACATTCAGCTGCGTTACAACCAAATTCGCCAATCCGTCGACACACCGTTGGTGTGCCATGGGCAAACGTTCTTTGAAGCCGGCGAAATGGTTTGCTTCAAAGGCCAAGACACGCCGCAAAAACACCACGCGATCCAGCTTTGGCAAACGCCCTTCACCAGCGAAGACTACCTGCCCGACAATCAAACCGATTCGTTGCTCTTCAAGATCGGCAACAAAGACCTGGTTCGAGGGATGGCGGAATGCAGTGAACTGCTGCAACTGATTGAAAAGGACGACAGCTACAACGACTTGTACGTCGACCTGTCCAAGAAGTCGGGCGATGTCCTGGACAGTTACTTCTGGATCGACAACGAAGAGACACATCACCTTGCCGAACCGCTTCGCAAAATTCGCGAAACGGCGGGAGCGGCGATCGAAGAATACGAAAAAGTCGTTCGTGTTCGCGAAGCCACGGCCAAGCAAACTCGCCAGGCTCAGTCCGACACCAACACGACGCTGAAAGAGATCGAGCGTTCTCGTTTCACTTCGATCGATCAATTTGTCGCCTCACTCGCAAAATTGCGAGTCCAGCGAGGTCGAGCGATCGCGCTGCGTGAACTTCGGTTTGTGGACGTTGCGATCGTTGAAGAACTGGAAACGATCACCGCCGAGCAATCGGACCGTCTTAGCCGTCGTTGCGTCGAATTCCTGCTCGACGAAGACGCCTTGCAACCGTATCGCGATCGAGTCGGCGAAGCGGAAACCCGCGTTCCCGAGATCAAAGGTGTCTCCCAGGCCAAAGTGCTCGAATCGGAAATCGATCAAGCCGCCGCCGATCTGGAACTGCTGACCGAAACGGTGAGCAACCTGCAAATTGATGATGCGACTCAGCGAACCACGATCATCGATTCCATCGGCGACGTGTTCGCCACGGTCAATCGCGTTCGAAGTGCGCTCAAAAATCGCAAGCAAGAATTGATCGGCGTCGAAGGACGTGCCGAATTCGCGTCGCAGTTGAAGTTGCTCGAACAAACCACGACCGGCTACCTCGACGTTTGCGACACGCCCACTCGCTGCGACGAGTACCTGACCAAAGTCATGGTCCAACTCGAAGAGCTGGAAGGCCGATTTGCTGAGTTCGATGAGTTCATCGAAACGCTCGCCTCTCGTCGCGAAGATGTCTACGGCGCCTTCGAATCGCGAAAAGTTTCGCTGGTCGAAAAACGCAACCGAAGGGCCGAGGCTCTCAGTTCGGCCGCCGAACGGATTCTCAACGGGATCCAGCACCGTGTTTCGAACATGGAATCGATCGATCAAATCGCGGCGTACTTCGCTGGCGACTTGATGGTCGGCAAGATCCGCAGCCTGATCGACGAACTCGATGAGCTTGGCGATGCCGTTCGAGTCGGTGACTTGCAGAGCCGCCTCAAAACCCTTCGCGAAGATGCCCTGCGGGGACTCAAAGATCGCCAAGACCTCTACGAAGAGGGTGGCGATGTCATTCGACTCGGCGAACGTAAATTCGCGGTCAACACCCAACCACTGGACCTGACCACCGTCCTCCGCAGCAATGAACTCTGCTTGCATCTGACTGGCACCCAGTACTTTGATCCGATCCGCGATGAACGCCTGACCGCGGCACGGGACATTTGGAACCAGTCGCTGATCAGTGAGAACTCGGACGTTTATCGAGCCGAGTTTTTGGCGATGGATCTGTTTGAATCCGGCCAAGCCGAATCAATTGAAGATTTGGAATCGCTGAACGCGGCTTGGGTTGCCGAACGCATGGCGGGACGATTTGATGAGGGGTACGCCAAAGGTGTTCACGACGTGGACTCCGCGATCATCTTGCGAGGGCTGGTCGAACTGGATCGTTCGATTGGACTTCTGCGACACGCTCCTTCGCTTCGCACCGCGTCTCAGTTCTGGTGGCAGTGCTTTCTCGACACCAAGCAACGCACGCAGATGAAGCACTGGATTGCGGGCTTTGCCAAACTCGCGATCGCCTTCCCTCAAGCTCAACCTGCCGTCGAATTTCGTCAGCACTTGGCTGAACTGGCATCCGAACGCCAATCCGAATGGATGGCTCTGTTTGACAGCGTGGTCACACCGGAACGGATCGCCGACTATTTGTTTGAACAACTGACCATCGCACCGGACCAAGTCGCCATCAGCGGCCAAGCTCATGCGTTGCATGAAGGCTTCCTTCGTTCGCTTCCCGCTTCCGATCAAAAACGTTGGGTGCTCGGCGGGCTGAAGCCCAACAGTTCCTCGCCCATTCACACCTTTGTGCTGGCTCGCAACTGGGCCGATGCGTTTCTTGACAAACGCGCCGCCGGGGACGCAAACGAAACCGGCGATTCACCTCAATGGTACCGAGACGAGTTGGCTTGGATGATCTTCCAGTCCGCGATGGAGGCCAAGAAAACCCCGACGGAGGCTTGCCCCGCCACCGAGGTCATCGACGTTCCAGTCGCGAAGCGTTTGACAGGTTTGGTTGGCAGCCATGCCCGGATCGAGCGTGGCGAAATGCCGCTGCACTACCACGAATTCATCACGCGTCTGCGTGGGTACCGAGAAGATGTGGTGCCGCGATTCCGCTCCCTTCACCAAGCCAAAACTGAGTGCGTTGAGTCAGCTCGTGAATCGATGCGTTTGGATGAATTCAAACCTCGGATCCTCAGCAGCTTTGTCCGCAATCGATTGCTCGACGAAGTTTACCTGCCACTGATCGGCGACAACCTTGCCAAACAAATGGGCACGGTCGGCGAAGACAAACGCACCGACCGAATGGGTCTGTTGCTGCTGATCTCACCACCGGGTTATGGCAAAACGACCTTGATGGAATACATCGCCAGCCGGCTTGGACTGGTGTTCATGAAAATCAACGGCCCCGCAATCGGTCATGGCGTGACGTCGCTGGATCCAGATGAAGCCCCGAATGCCGCCGCTCGCGAAGAGGTCATGCGTTTGAACTTGGCGCTCGAGATGGGCGACAATGTGATGCTGTACCTGGATGACATCCAGCACACACACCCGGAATTGCTGCAGAAATTCATCTCCCTGTGCGATGCGACGCGAAAAATCGAAGGGGTTCGAGACGGCAAGACGCGAACATATGACCTGCGTGGACGACGAGTCGCGGTGGTCATGGCGGGCAACCCCTACACCGAATCGGGCGATCGTTTCCAAATCCCCGACATGCTTTCCAACCGCGCCGACGTTTACAACTTGGGCGAGATCATTGGCGAGTCGGCCGATGCATTTGAGATGAGCTATCTCGAAAACTGTTTGACCAGCAACGTGACCTTGGCACCGCTTTCCAATGCGTCGCCATCGGACGCGCGAGCGATCATTTCCGCTGCCGGTCGAGATTCAGCCGAAGGCATCGAGCTGGAAGCCAATTTCAGCATGGATCAAATTCGAGACATGTTCGAAGTCACTCGCAAATTGTTGCGAGTCCGTGATGTGGTCCTGCGGGTCAACCGTGCCTACATCCGTTCAGCCGCTCAAGCCGATGAGTATCGAACCGAGCCTCCGTTCAAACTGCAGGGCAGCTACCGGAACATGAACCGGATCGCTGAACGAGTTGCGCCGGTGATGAACGATGCCGAATTGCAATCGCTGATCATCAGCAACTACGAACAAGACGCCCAGACACTGACGACGGACAACGAAGCCAATGTCCTGAAGTTCAAGGAACTGATGGGCATCCTGAATCCGGAAGAGAAGCAACGCTGGGACGCAATCAAGTATGCGTTTGTCGAAAGTGTCCGAATGTCGGGCATGGACGGTGAGGACCAAGCCGCTCAGGTACTGCGTCAGTTGGCATCGATGCGAGATGGCCTGGAATCAATCCGGCAAGTCATCGCCAAAGCCATCGCGATGGAAGATCACTCGGCCGAAGAACGCATGGACTCGCGAGTCGACACGCTGCGACAAACGTTGCTGTCGATGGGCGAATTGATGTCAGGCCGCTTGGCATCCACTGCGACTCAGCTGGAAGCCATCTCACGGCAACAAGCCGCTTCACCGCCGGACCAAAAGATCCTCGTCCAGCACAAAGTCCCACGCGTGATCGCGGATCTGGTCAAAGGTCAGTTCCACCTGATGCAAGAATGGATGCGTCCGCTGCTGGAGGAATCGATCGACAACAGTCGCGACCTCAGCCGATTGCAGGAACAGATGGACCTGATGCTGAAGACCTTTCGCGACGTCGAAGATTCATTCCAATCGCCCGACGAATGAGCGGACTTGCCGGGTGTGATGTCTGTCTCGCGGGGATCTTGTCATTCCGCAGGAATGAATCAGACTTCAACGTCATGAATCCCACCGCCTCCCATCCCAAGATCTTGCCTGCCACGCCGGAATCCATCCGGCTCGCCAGTCAGGCCCTGCGCGCTGGGAAATTGGTTGGACTGCCCACCGAAACCGTCTATGGCTTGGCCGCTCGCGGCGACCAACCCGACACCGTCGCGAAAATTTTCGCGGCCAAACAACGCCCTGCGACCAACCCCTTGATTTTGCACGTGGGTGATCCCAGTGCAGTCCGTGCGTTGGTCGTGATCGATTCCGAGATCACGCGTCGCCGTTTTGAAGCGGCCAGTTCCCTGTGGCCTGGACCACTGACACTGGTGCTGCCGCGATCCGAGTCGGTGCTCGACTGCGTCACCGCGGGAGGAGACACCGTGGCCGTGCGTGTCCCCGCGCACCCGGTCGCTTTGCAATTGTTGCGCGAGGTCTCGCTCCCCATCGCCGCCCCCAGCGCCAACGTTTCCAACTACGTCAGCCCGACTCGCCCCGAACATGTGATCGATGGACTGGAACACTCGATCGAGTGGGTGCTCGATGGTGGTATCTGTGATGTCGGTTTGGAATCCACGGTGCTGTCGATTGCCAATCCGAACGCTCCGCCGACGATCCTTCGCGAAGGCGTCGTTTCAGTCGCGAAACTTGAAAGCCTGCTGGGCGAAAACGTGGTCTCGGCCACGACGCCCCACTCAGCCGCTTTGAATGCTTCACCTGACACGCCTGCCGCTTCGCCGGGGATGCATCGCAAACACTACTCCCCGAGAACGCCGCTGCGATTGGTTCCGGAACAGAATCGCCATCCATGCTCACGCAGTCCCGATGATTCGAAGCGGGTCCTCCGCATTCAGCTTCGGGGGCCAGCCAAACCGATCGCGGGTTACGCCGACGTTTGGAGCCTGTCACCGTCAGGCGTTCCGCTCGAGATTGCCAATCGTCTGTACGAAACGCTGCGTCGCGCGGATTCGGGTGAGTTTGATCAGATTGAGGTGGATCAATTGGTGACGATCGACTGGAGTCCGGACTGCAATCCCAACCTGCTCGCCGCGATCTCAGACCGCCTGTGTCGTGCAGCCAATCAGGACGACGTGCCGGCGGATCACTGAATCCAAGGGCGAGCTGCATCGGGTTGAGCCGCGATGATGGGCACCGCCGATGTTTCCAGATGGGCGTTCTCCGGGGAAATCATTCCCGGCGGGGTCGCCGACCAGGTCTCCACATTCCATCCGGCGTCGCGAACAGCGGCAGGATCCAATCGCATTGCCTGAGCCAGCCAGGTCTGAGCAATTTGTGGCTGTCCCGTCTCGACCGCAACGGATGCCAACTGCAATCGCGAGGTCGCATCGCTGGGATTCTTTCGTGCCGACGCAATGAAATATTGAACCGACTCTTCGCTACGCCCCAGTTCTCGCATCGCGATGCCTCGCAGCAAATCGGCCGCTCCGGGGCGAATCGCTTCATCCATGTCACCGACAACGTCCGCGTCTTCGCGAATCCGGTCCAGAGTCGCGAGCAAACGGTCGTAACGCTTCTGTTGATGGTAAATCTCGGCGGTTCGCAATTGGACATACGGGTAGTCGGGCTGCAGCGACAACGCACGATGGTACGCCGCCAATGCCTCGTCCTTTTCATTGCGAGCGACCTGACAATCGCCCCACAAGGCCCACAAAGCGGCCCACTCACGATCCGAATCCAGTGCGATTTGACACTGACGCGTTGCTTCGTCGACACGCCCTACTTCGAGGTACATCCGTCCCAACCGCTGCATGTGCTTGGGGTCCCCGGCGGAAAGCTGAACCGCTTTTTCAAGGTGCTCGATCGCATCGTCTTGCTGGCCTTTTTGCCACAAGGACTCCGACATCCCGCGATGTGCCGCGTCGTTGACACTGGAGACGTCGAGTGCCTCGGTGAAAAGTGTTTCCGCAACGGCCCATTCACCTTGGCGCATCGCCTTGAGCCCTTGCCGTGACAGCCGACGGGCTGCGATCGATTGCCGGCTTTCGCCAAATCGACCGATGCCGCGACAACCCATCGAGGTGGGAATGGATGTGAAACACGTCAGCAACAATCCGAGTTGCAGCGTCTTCTTGGAGAACGCAAACACCGTCTCTGGTCTGACCAGACGCGTCCATCGGTTGCATCGCTTGGGATGCCAATCGGTTGGAGGACGCAGGGGTTTCACGCGGTTCGATCCGGAAGAAGACAAGCGGCACCGCCTGACAAACGTGGCGCCACTGTCACGCATAGCAAATTTACACTCCCCGATGCCAGACAACTCGAAAACGCCGTCCAGCTCGCATACCTCCCAGGCCTCGAGGTCGTGCAGTTCTTCAGTCTTGTATTGCCAGCCGTTTGAATCACCCTCGCCTTGGGAGGGTCGAGCGAGGGGAGGGCTCGGCATTGAATCCAGCGCGTAACTCTCCCCGGCCCGAAGCGGACCGCCCTTCCCAAAGAGATCGTGCAGTTTTCAACTGCTTTGCCAGCAGCGTCTTAAGCCCCCCGCCCGTTGGCAACCGGCTTGTCGATTTCGCTGCAGGTTGGCCACTCTTGGCCGACATCCGCAACCTGGACGAGCAAGAGTGCCTTTTTATACCCCACATCTCGAAACACCAAAGATTAGTGTCCGATCAGAGTGGATTAGTGTTCCGCCAGAGCGGCCAAGGGAACACTAATCTCCGCTGATCGAACACG